>JAKIUX010000137.1 GCA_021647345.1 Hydrogenimonas sp. | reverse complement strand
CTCTTTTTCGAGGTCGTCGTCATACTCATCATTTTCGATCTCATTCTCAGACTCTTCTAGATGGGTTATGACATATTCGTCGCTATATATTTCAGTTTCATCTTTTTCAAGATAATTTGCGATTGTAGCGTCGTCTATCTCATTTTCATCGAGTCTTATAGCAGGTTTTTGCAGAAGTTTTTGCAAAGTTTCTTCGGTTATCTCTATGCCGTTTGTGGGATCGTTATCGATATCGGCACTTATAAGCATCTTCGCGATAGCCAAAACTTTTGTATCGTTGATATCGACTTGGGTTCCTTTTTGAAACTCTACGATTTTTCGCGGAGTTACTATAGGGTCACTATCTGATACCTTTACATCCCCAATAATGACATTTCCGAGCCTAAATGTTATGGTCTCGTTGTTTTTGTATATAAATAGACCTCCATTATTGGTCACTCCTGTGCTTCCTAAGTCACCTTCGAAAATAAGACCGTCTACCGGACTATCTACAAATATTCCTGTGTTTCTTGCTGTCGTAGCAGTGTCGCTTGTACTACTTGAGCCGCAGCCTCCTAACATCAAGGCAGTAGCTAAACCAACCGGATATAGCCAACGCATGGTAGCCTCCTTTTTATAAAATTCAATATGTATGTTAGACTACTGGAATGAATATTTTATGAATCAGTGCGAATCTTTTTAAATAAGGGCCAAAAATTGTATATACTCGTGGTAGATGACAATGTATCACTTCAGTACACTCTTAAGAGAGTTTTGGAAGAGGCTGGCTATAAGGTCTACGATGCTTTGAGCATATCTGATGCAGAAGAGAGGGTGAGTGAGAGAAAGTACGATTTAATACTTCTTGACTGGGTTTTACCTGACGGCAGCGGGGTCGATTTTCTGAAAAGTTTAAGAGATGACGGCGTCAGCGTACCTGTTATGCTCTTCTCATCGAAAAATGAGGTTGAAGATAAGGTAGAGGCTCTTGATACCGGTGCTGACGACTACCTGGAGAAACCTTTCTCGAATATAGAGCTGCTTGCAAGAGTGAGAGCACTTTTAAGACGAGAGTCCGCTAACAAGAGTAATACTCTAAAAATCGGCCCTATGGAGATAGATTTTAAAAAGCGTATTGTTACAGTGGATGGCAATGAGATCGCGCTTTCGACAAAAGAGTTTGAGCTGCTTGAGTTTATGGCCACAAATGCTGACACGGTATTGACGAGATATCAGATTCAAGAGCATATAAATCGTGACTTTGACAGGATAGCTTCCAGTAACATTGTAGATGCCCATATAAAAAATTTGAGAAAAAAACTTGGCAGATCCGACCTTATCGAGACAGTTAGAGGAGTCGGATACGTTATAAGAAAGAGATAGACTCTATATCTGATTGTTCACATTCAGAGGTATTCTCAATTTTGCCACTGTGCCTTTGCCGGCTCCTTCGCTGTTGATTGTAAGCTCCATACCCAAAATTTTGGCTATATAGCTGCTTATAGTCAGCCCAAGGCCGCTTCCAGTTTCACCCTCTTTCACTCTATACTCTCTGTAGAACTCTTTGAAAACTTCATTTAAAGCCTCTTTCTCTATTCCGATCCCGCTATCTTCTATTTTTAAAGTCGCGAAATTATCATTTCGCTCTATAGTGATATGTATGCCTCCTTCATATGTGTATTTAACTGCATTTGCAAGCAGGTTTATGACGATCTGCCTAAGAAGCTTTGGGTCGGTACGACACAAGATCTGGCTCTCTTTCGACTCTAATTTTATGAAGAGGCTTTTGGTCTCTGCCAAAGGGGCCATAATATCTATACTCTCGTTTACAATTCTCGTTATGTCGAATATTTGAACATTTGGAATAAGTTTGCCAGCTTCAGCCTTTGCTATCGTCAAAATATCGTTGATTATCTGAAGAAGATGGCTAGCCGCCGACTCGATCTTTCCTACCGCTTCAAGAGTCTCCTTGCTGCATGAAGATCTTGTCAGTATGTATTGAGATATGCTCAATATGGAACCGAGCGGGGTTCTAAGTTCGTGGGATAGTGCAGAGAAGAATGTGCTCTTGCTTTTAAGAGCTTTGGTGGTGGTTTCCAGTAACTCTATATTGTCGAGCTGCAGAGATATCATTTTCTCGACCGCTCTAAAGAATCTTCTATCCATTACAGGACTTTTTTTCGGTTTGTGTATGACCAGGTATCCTGCGACACTTCTTTCCCCATGTTGGCCGTAAGAGCACTTTATGACAATATTCTCTTTTGAGGTTATCGGTCTTTGTATTGTCAACTCCACACTTTCAGATTTTATAAGGTTGGAAAGCTCCATGCGGACTCTTTGCAGTATCTCATTTTTTGTTGTGGCGAAATTCATCTGCGAACAAGATTCATCACTCCATTTAAGGCGTCTGCATACTCTTTGTTGCTCTTTTGAACAGCCTCGAAGGCTTTGGAGGTCTTTTTCATCAACATATTAAAGCTTTTGTATAACTCACCTATCTCATCTTTACTTTTATGCTCAACTCTTATTGAGTAGTCGTTGGTATCTACGATTTTAGATGAAGTTTTCGCAAGCTTTCTGATAGGCTCGATAAGCTCTTTGTCTACAAGTAGAGTCAAGGCTACTATCAAAAGAAGCATAACCGTAAAAGCGATAAGAAGCAGATCTTGAACCTCTTTTATAGTTTGGTAGGCTATACTTTTCTCAACAGCGTAACCCAACATCCATCCCTCAAGCGGAGGCCCTATCTCTTTCGTTACATATATGTATCTATCTTTGCTTTTGTTCTCCAAAGATCTAAAGAGAGAACTTAATCTGCTGTTTTTTTGGGGTGGAATTATCCATGCCTTTAGATCACTCGACTCTCGCAACTCCTTTTCCAACTGTTTTAGGGGCATAAACATAAGGAGTTGGCCAATCTGTAAAGTTTTGTCAAAAGATGCGTAGACAGGCGCTTTAAAGAGCAGAAATTCGTTAAATATCTCTTTTTGGCTTTGTGAATCTATCACTCTTTTCATGGCGTCGCTATCGAGGATAAAAAGCTTATCTGAAGCTTTTGCGACAATATCTCCTTTGGGGTTGACGGCGACAAGTGAGACATCTTTATTCAAAATAGATCTCTTCTTTTGTAGAAGAAGCTCTATTCTCTTATCTATATCGTCTGCTATCAGATCATCCATTACTTCCAAAGATGTGAGGAACTCAACCTCTTCAGATAGAGAATTTAGTACATTTCTAATATATTTTACAGAGTACTCAGCTTCATTCTGAAGATGAGATATCGCTCTCTTTTCCAAAATTTTGGTCTCTGAGTCGGAGAGCTTGAAGACAATGACAAGGTAGCCGGCTACAACTACAGTTATCAGAGCAGCGAGAAGTTTTGTTCTTACAGACACTCTCAAACTACGGCTCCCATACATATACTATCTTGAGTCCACTCTTTTGCGCTTCTTCTATACTCATATAGCCTATGGCACCCTTTACTTTCAGGATATATTTAGCCATTGCATCTGTCGATTCGACAACTTTTGGAGGTCTATGCCCGTGGAAATGTGCTATCATCCACTCTCTTTGAAGCTCATCTTTACTCTTTTGAAGGATTCTTTTTTCGAACGAATCTCTTATCTTGTGTTCAAAAGGGAGGTTCAACAGTATGACTTTAGTGTCTCCGATAAAGTGCCTTCTATCGAGGTATAGTGCCCTTATTTGCTCTTTTGTAAGCCTTTTTACTTTTGTGTTCGGGTTCATTACCACTGCATACTTATCGGCACTATATAGGGGTATCAAAAAAGCAATAATTAAAAAAAGAGGTGCAATCGCTCTCATCTGCCGCCTTAAAACATCATAGAGAAGGAGATTAGCCAGATTGGAGAGCCCTTTTTGAACATATCGACTTCCCCTTTAAGAGCCATATAATATTTGGGCCTATAGGTGTATCCTAATACAAGTATGGTGTTGCTCTCGACTTCACTTACATCTTTGTACTTTTCCACTCTTGCGATCAGATCGTGTTTAGAGACAAGATGCCATACACCCTGGGCATATATATCGTATAGAACCCCACCTTCGTATGATTGTTTCGAAACCGCCCCCTCCGTAAGAAAGCTGAATGATTTTGAATCCTTTTTCAGAGCGAGAGTGGTGTAGAGCGACTCTCTTCCAGACTCCTCTTTGAACCAACCGGTTCCCGCTTTCAATTCACCCGCCGGTGTATCTATGCTCATGGAGGCGGCCAAGTGTCTGTCCGCTTGGAAGTAGT
>JAKIUX010000136.1 GCA_021647345.1 Hydrogenimonas sp. | reverse complement strand
TAGTGAACCGGCCTCTTTTAACTCCGGGCAGGGTGTGCTTGATAAGAGCAAGATAACCGGAGTAACAAGAATAGAAAACGATGATGTTCTTTTGATTCTTGATCTTGAAAGTGTGGTTGAGGAGCTTGGCTTCTATCAGCCGGATGTTGATAGTGAAGTGGCTATAGATAAATTTAGCGGTTTGGCGATGGTTCTTGATGATAGCCTTACCGCAAGAAAGATAGTCAAAGATGCGCTTCAAAAGATGGGTTTTTCGGTTGTAGAAGCAAAAGATGGGCAAGAGGCGATCGATAGACTAAACGAGCTATATGAGCATTACGGCGAAAAACTAACAGATGAGCTTAAAATTATAGTTTCTGATGTCGAGATGCCAAGAATGGACGGTTTTCATTTTGCCGCGAAAGCAAAAGAGGATCCGAGGTTTGCCGATATACCTATAGTATTTAACTCCTCTATTAGTGACCACTTCAGCGAAGAGCGCGGAAAAGAGGCCGGAGGCGAAGGGTATATGGTTAAATTTGACGCAAACATCTTCTATGCGGAGATTTCAAAGATAGTGCGTTCGCATATCAAGAAGGTATAAAGGATAGGTGATGGATGAATTTCAAGAGATTTTAGAGGACTTCCTTGTAGAAGCCTTCGAGATGATAGAGCAGCTTGACAACGATCTTATAGAACTTGAGAATAGTCCTGAAGATCTTGACTTGCTAAATAGAATTTTTAGAGTCGCTCACACAATAAAAGGGTCGAGTTCATTTTTGAATTTCGATATATTGACACATCTTACCCACCATATGGAGGATGTGCTAAACAAAGCGAGAAAAGGCGAGCTGACCATAACTCCCGATATTATGGATGTAGTACTTGAGTCAACTGATAAGATGAAGGCTCTTTTGGAGCACATTAAAGAGACTGGAAGCGATGAGGGTGCTATAGATGTTTCTCCTACGGTAAAAAGGTTAGAGGCTGTATTGAACGGAGGTGAAGTAGCTGAGTCCGATCAGGCTGCTGCGGAGGTTGAGCCTGAGCCTGAAGAGAAGGATCTGTCCGAGATGAGCGAAGAGGAGGTAGAGGCTGAAATTGAGCGTCTTTTAGCCCAGCGCCAGGAGGAGGATAGAAAGAGGCGCGAAGCCAAAAGAGCAGCTAAAGAGGCAAAAGTAGAGGCGTCTAAAAGCCAGCCCAAAGCAGAAGCTGCAAAAAAAGAGGCTCCAAAACCTGCGCCTAAAGAGCGGAAAACGACGGTTGAGCAGACTATACGCGTTGATGTCAAGCGTCTTGATGATTTGATGAATCTCATTGGCGAACTGGTTTTGGGGAAGAACAGACTTCTTAAGATCTATGACGATGTCGAGGAGCGTTACGAGGGCGAACAGTTTTTGGAGGAGCTAAACCAGGTGGTATCTTCGGTCTCTCTTGTTACTACCGATCTTCAGATAGCTGTAATGAAGACTAGAATGCTTCCTATAGGCAAAGTCTTTAACAAGTTTCCCCGTATGGTTCGCGACCTTTCAAGAGAGCTTCACAAAGAGATTGAACTGGTAATAAGCGGAGAAGAGACCGAGCTTGACAAGTCAATAGTTGAAGAGATAGGCGATCCTTTGGTGCATATTATCAGAAACTCATGCGATCACGGCATAGAGACTCCCGAAGAGCGCGTGGCCAAAGGGAAGCCTCCAAAAGGGACCGTTCAGCTAAAAGCCTACAATGAAGGCAACCATATTATTATCGAGATAGTCGACGACGGAAAAGGGCTTGACCCAGATATGCTGAAATCAAAAGCGATGGAGAAGGGTCTTATTAGCGAAAAAGAGGCTGATCAGATGAGCGACAAAGAGGCTTATATGCTTATCTTTAAACCCGGTTTCTCCACGGCGGCTCAAGTTACAAATGTTTCTGGACGCGGCGTAGGCATGGATGTAGTTAGAAGCAATATAGAAAAACTCAACGGTATCATAGAGATCGACTCAGAAGTAGACAAAGGTACAACTTTGAAGCTAAAGATTCCTTTAACTCTCGCTATTATTCAGTCGCTTCTGGTCAGCGTGCAGGAGGAGTACTACGCCATACCTCTCGCCTCAGTATTGGAGACTGTTAGAATAACCCCAGACGAGATTCAAAGCGTTGAGGGCAGAAGTGTACTGAGACTGCGGGATGAAGTTCTATCACTCGTTCATCTTGCAGATCTTTTTGATGTAGAGCGGGTATTTAGTATGGGCGAGCACGCATATGTTGTAATCATAGGCATAGCAGAGACAAAAATCGGACTCATAGTTGACTCTCTTGTTGGTCAAGAAGAGGTGGTCATAAAGTCTCTTGGAGAGTATCTGAAAGGAATCGAAGGTATAGCCGGAGCTACGATACGAGGAGATGGAAGGGTTACTTTAATTGTTGATGTGGGAGCCATAATGGATATGGCAAAAAATGTAAAGAGCTCTATGCAGAACCTCGAAGAGAGTACGACGGTAACAGAGAAGAGTTCACCGGCTGATTATAATGTTTTAGTAGTCGACGATAGCAAGACTGATAGAGCCATAATGAAAAGAGCGTTAGAGCCGTTAGGAGTGACGATAACCGAGGCTACCAACGGTGTAGAAGCTCTAAATCTTATGAAGGATGGCTCTAAAACCTTTGATGCGGCACTTGTGGATATAGAGATGCCTCGTATGGACGGTTACACGTTAGCGGCGGAGATAAGAAAGTTCAACAAATTTAAAAATGTGCCGCTTATAGCCGTTACGAGCCGGACAAGCAGGAGTGATCGTATGCGCGGTGTCGAGGTGGGAATGACAGAGTATATTACCAAGCCCTATACACCAGAATATCTTATGAATGTAGTGGCTAGAAATATAAATCTTAACGTGGAGCATGCAACATGAGCAATCAACTCGAACAGGTTTTAAAAAAGCAGCAAGAGCAGCAAAAGGCCCCTCAAGAGGGTGAGATAGAAGAGGTTGTGCAGCTTGTCGGATTTATGGTTGGCGATGAGGAGTTTGCGGTGCCGATCTTGAGTATTCAAGAGATCATAAAACCGATTGAGTATACAAGAACCCCGAAGACCCCGCCATATGTTTTGGGGGTATTTAATCTACGAGGAAGTGTTCTTCCGCTTATAGATTTGCGTATGAAATTTGGTCTCTCAAAATCGAAAGAGAATGAGGATACCCGCTATATGGTAATTAGGCACAATGATGAGGTAGCGGGTTTTGTAATAGATAGACTAACCCAGGCTACCAGAATCAAAGAGAGCGCTATAGATCCGGCTCCTGAAACTTTAAACGATGAACAGAATATGATTTATGGAGTAGGAAAGCAGAAGGATAAACTGATCTCTATTTTAAATGTAGAAGCGCTTTTAAAGAGAGATTTTTAATAGCTTGAACGGGGCTTCGTCCCTTTCATCAAAGATTCAATATCTATTATTCTTCATAAACAGTTGTATGCTCTGAAAAATCTAAACCTCGCTCAGGTAAGATGAGATTTTTAACAAGCTAACGTTTGAAACCTTCACTAAAAAGTGCTAACGCAAGCGCCCCTTCGGGGCAAACACACTTTTTTTCGCTTAAAAGCGATCGTAAAGTTTTCAAACTAAAATCTCAAAGCCTTCGCTCGATTTACGGTTTTTCAGAGGCTTCAACTATTTTTCAAGCAGCTCTTTAGCAAGGTTGAATCGATTCGCCGTCATTAAGTGTACCTTGGGGTGTACCTCCATTACCGACTCGAAGATCTCTTTGCTAAGCTCCAGTCCCCGCTTATGCTCCTCTTTCTCTCCTTTTTTGTGCGCGCTGTATAGTGTATCTATCCAGTTTTTCGGAACATGAATTCCGGGGACATGGGAAGAGAGAAATTGCGCCGTTTTCAGTTTTGTAATCGGAAAGAGCCCTATTATTAAAGTTCCATCTCTGTTTTGACTTAACTCTTTTGCCTCTTCAAAGAGCTCGAGTAGTATCAAAGCGTTTTCAAGGTCAAAAACCGGTTGAGTTATGACACCAAGAGCTCCATGCTCTAACTTTTTGGTGAACTTTTTGAGCAGAGTTTTTCTATTTTTCGCAAAAGCGTTGCTTACCGCAAACGGATAAATCGGCTTTGGTTTGCTGTTTAACTCCCTCCCTGCGTAGTCAATTCCAGCGTTGAAACACTTTATAATATCTAAAAGCATTGTACTGTCGCTCTCGAAGACTCCTTTGGCCGCAGGCTGGTCACTTATCTTTGCAGGGTCTCCGGTAAGAGCTAATATGGCTCTTATATCTATA
>JAKIUX010000135.1 GCA_021647345.1 Hydrogenimonas sp. | reverse complement strand
CTGTGGGCATGGCATTGCACAGAAAGTTTAAACATTTAAAGTGTCATTACTGTAACTTCACTGAAGCCATCGTAGATACCTGTACACAGTGTGGACACCAGCCTCTAAAAAGTGAACGTATGGGAACAGTAGAAGCCATAGAGGTCATAGAAGAAGCCATAGACGGGATACAGGTAGAACAGTTTGACAAAGACAGTATTACGACCGCCAAAAAACTAAAAGATGCACTGAGTCGTTTTGAGTCTGGTGAGAGTCAGTTGCTTTTGGGTACGCAAATGCTTTCAAAAGGGCATGACTATGCAAACATCACGCTCTCTGTCATTATGGGACTTGACTATATCCTAGGACTCGCAGACTACAGAGCAAGAGAACGTGCCATGTCACTGTTGTTTCAGATAGCAGGACGAAGTGGTAGAGCAAAAGAAGCAGAGGTCATCGTACAAACGGGCGACCCAGATTTTTTTCAAACCTATTTGAGTGATTATGAACTTTTTATTAAAGATGAATTAGCATTTTTAGAGATGGCTGACTATCCACCATTTGTCTCTTTGGCACGCATACTCATAGCCCATAAAGATGAAGCCAAAGCAGGAAAGATTACACTAGACACGGTGACAAAACTTAAAGCCTTTAAAGACATAGAAATAGTCGGCTCAGGAAAAGCACCCGTAGAGCGTGTAGCCAATAAATTTAGGTTTAACATTTTACTAAGGGCAAAAAACAGAGTACCACTTTTAAAGGCTTTGCATGCCGTGGATTGTCGTGAGATAGAGATAGATATGGACCCTGTTGAATTTTCGTAGGGGCGAACCCATGTGTTCGCCTTTTGGATGAAAAAGAAATTCAAATACTATAATCATTTCAAGGGCAGACACATAGGTCTGCCCCTACGGGTTAACACAAATCTCAAAATAGAAATTCATGACTATGTACTATCATCGCATCCATGGGCTTCATGCAAAACCATCACCGAACCTACGGGTGCGACTCAATTTTTGCACAAAACCCATGAATACGAGCACAGCACAGATTCAAAGAATTCTATTTCGATATTTGGGGTTAATAAATTTTGGATAAAATAAGACAATTATGATAAGAAGGTATATTTGTGAAAGAACGCGTTAAAACTAAAAAAATTTATGTAGGTGATGTAGCAGTAGGTGGGGATGCACCTATATCTGTGCAGTCTATGACATACTCAGATACGCATAATGTCTACGAGACAGTAGAACAGATAAACCGTCTTCACTTTGCAGGGGCTGACATGGTTCGTGTGGCTGTACCAAAGATGGAAGATGCCTTGGCACTTAAAGCCATTAAAGAGCAAGTCTCTTTGCCTATCATCGCAGATATTCATTTTAACTATAAGCTGGCACTTGAAGCGGCGAAATGGGTGGATTGTATCCGTTTTAACCCTGGAAACATTAACGATAAGCATAAGATAAAAGAGATCGTCAAAGCCTGTCAAGATCGTTCACTTCCTGTACGTATAGGGGTCAATGCAGGCTCACTAGAAGAAGAGTTTGAAAACAAGTATGGTGCCACGGCAGAGGGTATGGTAGCAAGTGCAGACTATAACATCAAGTTTTTGGAAGATTTGGGCTTTACAGATATTAAGGTGTCACTCAAGGCTTCTGATGTAGACAGAACAGTAGATGCGTATAGAATGTTACGCCCTAAAAATCACTATCCATTTCACTTGGGTGTGACAGAAGCAGGAACTATTTTTCATGCAACCATTAAGTCTTCCATAGGGCTTGGTGCTTTACTCCTTGATGGCATAGGAGATACGATGCGTATTTCTATTACAGGGGAGCTAGAAGAAGAGATAAAGGTAGCTAAAGCCATACTCAAAGACTCTGGACGTATCAAAGAGGGACTAAACATCATCTCTTGCCCTACTTGTGGGCGTATAGAAGCTGACTTGGTTAAGGCGGTGGCCGAGGTGGAGGAGCGCACGAAGCATATAAAGAGTCCGCTTAACGTCTCTGTTATGGGGTGTGTCGTAAATGCCATAGGAGAGGCTAAAAGTGCCGATGTAGCCATAGCATATGGCAAAGGGAGCGGTCTTGTGATGGTTAAAGGCGAAGTTGTCGCCAAGCTGCCGGAGGGTGAACTTGTTGAGAGGTTTTTAAAAGAGGTTGAGAAGATGGCCAATGAGACGGAGTAGGTAGTGCAAGAGCATCTGTATAACTTAAACATAGAAAGAGCGGTACTTAGTACCATTATATTTGACCCAAAAGAGTATGAGGAGATTGCGGCTCAGCTGAAGCCTGAAGATTTCTACCACCCGTTTCATCAGCACCTTTTTGCCGCTATGGAGGAGCTCTTTAGAGCAGATATGCCTATAGACGAAGAGTTTTTGCGTGAGAAGCTGAGCGCCAAAAAGAGGTTCGACGAGGTGGCCTTTTTAGATATACTCGGAGCCAATCCGCTCTCAAATACACACGCTTACATAAAAGAGATAAAGGCGAAGGCTCAAAAGAGAGCTCTTGTCGGTCTTGCTACAGAGATAAAGAAGCTTACAATAGAAGAGGATATGCCGGCAGAAGATGTGATGGACAGAGTGGAGTCTAAACTATATGCCATTACGTCTGAAAGCTCTACGCAAGATTTTAGAGAGAGCGAAGAGATGGCTCTAAGCACGGTTGAGTATATCAAGAAGATGAAAGAACGCGGCAACTCTATGCTCATAGGGGTCGATACCGGCTTCAAAGATCTCAACCGCATGACGTCAGGTTTTGGCGAAGGGGACCTTGTCATCGTTGCGGCTAGACCGTCGATGGGGAAAACGGCTTTTACGCTCAATATGGCCCTAAAAGCTCTTGAGAAGGGGGACGGAGTCGCCTTTTTTTCTCTTGAGATGCCGGCTGAACAGCTTGTACTTAGGCTTCTTAGCGCAAAGACCTCCATTGCATTGCAAGATCTTAGAGTAGGAAACTTAACGGATGAGGAGTGGACGAGGCTAAGTGAAGCGGTCGATTGGCTAAGCGCTCAAAAACTCTTTGTAGATGACGAAGGCAGCCTAAATATACATCAGGTTAGAGCGAAGCTTAGAAAGCTAAAAGCGCACCATCCTGAGATAAAGGTTGCGATGATAGACTACCTTCAGCTAATGAGCGGCGGCGGCAACAAAGATCGCCATCAGGAGGTTAGCGAGATTTCAAGGGGGCTCAAGCTGCTGGCACGCGAACTTCAAATACCTATAGTGGCGCTTTCGCAGCTAAACCGCTCTTTAGAGTCAAGAGCCGACAAACGGCCGATGCTTTCAGATCTACGCGAGTCTGGCGCCATAGAGCAGGATGCCGACATTATACTCTTTGTCTACCGAGACGATGTATATAGGATTCGCGAAGAGAAAGAGAAGGAGATGAAGGCGCGCGCCGAGGGCAAAGAGTATAGATCTACTTTCCATGAGAAAGAGGAGGAGGATGCCGAGATTATCATTGGAAAGCAGCGTAACGGTCCTACCGGAATTATAGAGCTGAAGTTCCAGAAGCGCTTTACCCGTTTTGTAGACGCGGGCCACGTTCCGGTAGAGATAGTTTATGAGCAGAGCAATATAGACACCCCGGCCGAAACCAAAATTGAGCTTCCGCCTATCTGAGCCTACACTTATAGAAGGGCGCCGCGAATGGGGAGCTTTTCTGCTCTTATGTGCCCTTATTTTCGCGCTTTCTATTAGCTTTAGATACTACAACTACCTTCAGTTTAGCTCTCAAAAGAGGTTCTTTGCCGATGCCGACGTGCTTATTCAGTACACAAAGAGAAAAGGGGGCAGAGAGTATGAGGTTTTAAAACTCACAAGCAGTGACGGACTAACCTTCTATACAACCTCCAAAGAGCCGATAAAAGATTTAAGAGGCCGCAATATAACTCTTCTGCTATTTCCCAAGAGGGTTTCGTTTTACGACTACCTGAAAACTCCATATATTCCCAGCGCTATAGTAAGAGTAAACCATGAGCGAAGTTCAAGAATGGCTCTTGCTAAGATATTAGAGAGTATGCACGAAGATAGGCGGCTTCAGGAGCTATTTGGAGCACTCTTTTTCGCTCTTCCTATCTCGAAAGATTTAAGAGATAGCGTAACCCTTCTTGGTATCAACCATCTGCTTGCCCTAAGCGGCTTTCATATGGGACTTTTGTGGTTGTTTGTCTACGGCGGGCTCTCGCTTCTTTACACTCCCTTTCAAAACCGCCTCTTCCCTTGGCGCCATAGGCTCTTGGATGTGGGGCTGCTTACCGTAATAGTTTTGGGAG
>JAKIUX010000134.1 GCA_021647345.1 Hydrogenimonas sp. | reverse complement strand
AAAACCTTATGATGAATCTTAAAAACCACGGTTCGCTAAAGGGGGTTTTCGTTTTAAGCGATGGCCTAAACGTAAATGGTTCGGAACTTACAAGAGGCATAAACAGTATATTGTCAAAGTATGAAAATGTAGTCGCAACAGGTGCTTTGGCAGGTGACAACGACAACTTCGAATCTACATGGGTCATTGCAGACGGAAGTATGAGGGAAAACGTCGTTACAGCGGTAGGTTTTTACGGCGAAAATATATATTTGGGCAGCGGTTCGCAGGGCGGATGGGACAGATTTGGAATAGATCACAAAGTTACACGCTCTGAGGGGAATGTTCTATATACACTTGATGAGAAGCCTGCGCTCGATCTTTATAAACGGTATCTGGGCGAGTATGCCAAAGATCTTCCATCTTCGGGCTTGCTCTTTCCCCTGCAGGTGAAGGTAGCGGGTGAAAAACCGAAAGTAAGAACAATTCTTTCGATAGATGAAAAGAGGAGGTCGATAACTTTTGCCGGTGATATAGAAGAAGGGAGCAGCGCATCGTTTATGAAGGCAAATTTTGACAACCTAATAAGCGGGGCGGAGCAGGCGGCTATGCAGATAGATCAAAACGGATACGGCTTGGAAGATGCGCTTTTGATAGCGGTGAGCTGCGTTGGAAGGCGTCTGGTTTTGGGGCAAAGGAGCGAAGATGAGCTAGAGGTTGTAAGAGATATCTTTCCTCTGCAAGTCAAAATGGTCGGTTTCTACTCATACGGTGAGATATCTACACAAGATAGCGGCAGGTGCGATCTTCTAAATCAGACAATGACGCTTACGTGGCTTAGGGAGAGGTGTAGATGAGAAAGAACCGACTCCTTTCAAGACAGTTGAAAAAGTGTGAAATAGATACAGTAGAAGAGATCACACCTGAAAAGTTTGAAAAGTTTTTGGAGCTTGTAGAGTCTTCATATAATGGCTATGAGAAGAGCCTTAATCTACTCGACAGATCTTTAGAGATCGCTTCAGAAGAGATGAGAGAAGCTCTTGAAAAGAATAAAAAACAGACAGAGCAGATGTTGAAACAGTCGAGGCTTGCATCTATGGGCGAGATGGTCAGTATGATCGCACACCAGTGGAGGCAGCCGTTAAATGCCATAAGTTTGACCGCTACAGATTTGAAGATAAAGATTTCATTAGGTGAGTTGGATATGAGTAAAATAACTGAAGGGCTTGAAAAAATCGTCTCACACGTTCAGCATCTAAGCGATACCGTAGAGGATTTCAGAAGATTTTTCAAAAGTGAAAAGAGTATGGCAGAGACAACTTTTAAAGATATTGTAGAGAGTATTGAGACGATCATAGAGACGACTGCCAAAAACAGTTCTATAGATATCAACTATCGGCTTGATAAGAGTTGTATTTTTAAAAGTTACCCAAATGAGCTGAAGCAAGCGATTTTGAACCTCGTCAAAAATGCTGAAGATGTTTTGATAGAGAGGGGTGTGAAGAGGCCCAGGATTGAAATAGTTTCAAGATGTGACGAGAGAAAAAGCTATCTTGAGATAAGAGACAACGGCGGAGGAGTCCCGCCTGAAATTTTGGAGCATATTTTCGAACCTGACTTCTCTACAAAGAAAGATAATGGAACAGGGGTAGGGCTCTATATGACCAAAATAATCGTAGAGGAGCACTGCGGAGGAAGGCTAAAGGTAGAAAATAATAAAGAGGGTGCGACATTTACCATAGAGTTGAATCGTTGAAAAGGTGTGCTTTGATACTTGTGATCTCTGTTGCCCTTTTAGGTTCTTATGTCTATGGAGCCGGAGTTTTTGAGTATTTTTCAGATATTGACACAACCTTTGCAGATCGGTTCAGCAACTATCGGAGCGAAAATTTAACAACTCTCTTCTTCTGGATTACACTTCTTGGTAAACCGCAGAGCCTGGCAATATTCGGTGTTGCCGTTACGATAGTGCTCTTAAGGTACAGAAAGTTTGCGGAGCTAATAGCTTTTTACATCTCTTTTTTAGGATCTTCATTAACAGTCTACTCTCTTAAAACCATATTTGAAAGAGCGAGACCAGAAGGGGCTCTCTACCTTGAGAGAAGCTACTCGTTTCCAAGTGCACATGCAGCAGTAGCAATCTCTTTTTACCTTTTTTTGGTCTATCTTTGCATAAGAGAGTCACAGAATCGGATCTTTAATATAAGCCTGGCTATCGGAGGTGTAACTTTAGCGTTGCTAATAGGAATAAGCCGCATATATCTTGGTGTCCACTATCTGAGTGATGTAGTTGTTGGCTATATTGTAGGTTTAATCTGTGCTTTGTCGGCAGCGGCTCTTTTAAAACGCTATTGCAGCACTTATTCATGCCCATTACAACAGAGCTCTTCAAAATCTATCTTTATAGATTTTTTTATAGCCGTTTTTGCCGTTTTACTCTTTCTTCTGTATGGATTCTTCGGCGGTTTTATACCGCCGAAATAGTGTTGGCCCTAAGGATGTTTGAAAGGTTTTGCCGAAGCTCCTCTCTGCCCTTTTTTGCTATCTTTACTTTCACTAAAGTCAATCGGTATTTTTATAAGCTTGCTCTCTCTATCTACCGTTACTACAGCCTTGTTACCGGTAAAGAAGAGCTCAAGCTTAAGGTCTGGAATCGTAGAAACATTGTTTCCGTCTATAGCGACTATTACATCTCCCTTTTTTATATCTGCTCTGCTTGCCGGAGAGTTTTCTACGAGTTTTACAACAGTAAGATCGCTGTCACCTTCAAGGTATACGCCTATCTTCTTCTCTTTTTCGGTCTCTATGGATTCCGGGTAGAGGAGGTAGTCTGCGATACCCGGCTTCGGTTTCATAGAGTTTATGACAATTTTATAACTCTTTATGCCGCGTCTTTTTACTCTGTCGGGTATACCGTATCCGAACATTACATGGCCGTTTCCTGCAAGTACCACCATTGAACGCTCTTTATTTCTCTTTAGGTACTTCACGATATTTTGGGCCATAGTCTCATCCCAAAGAAGTTGTGCATAGTAAAACTCATCAAAGTTTTTGAAGTTTTGTGACTGGTGGCTGGAAAAGATCATTTTCAGCTCATCTTTGTAGTCGCTGTTGCCAAAATCTATAGAGTCGGGAACTCTTCTCTTTTCAGTTTTGTTTAGTGAGTCTATGCCGCTGCGTACTACCTTTTGGGTTATCTCTCTTTCTATGTTGAGGGCTACTATCGGAAGTTTATGTTTTTTCGCATATAGTATTATGGGTCTATAGAGGTGGTAGTTATATTTCCACCTTTTAAAGTACTCCGTCTTCTTTAGCATCTCTTTTTCGGAGATTTTACCCTCTATAAACTGGTCTAAGTACTTCTGGTAGGGCTCTTGAAACATCTCCATACCTATGGATACCTTTTTGCCCGCTTCTACCATCGCTTTTATGATTTTGAGCTGGTTTAGATGGTTCGAAAAGTTTGTGTGCTGTTCGCCTACAAATATGACGCGCTGTTTTATTAGGTCGGAGTATATGCTCTTTAAAGGATCGAGTGCCGGTTTCATAACGTATGAACCGCTACGAACCTTGAAAATAGCCCCTTTTTGCGACGGTTTTGTAACCTTTTTGGCTATCTTGCCGCCTTTTATGACTACTGTTGAGTATTTTCCAAGATGTCTGAGTTTGAAAAAGATAGCTCTCGAGAGTTTTCTGCTTTCAAAAACAGCAACGACTTTTGAGCGGTTGAAAGGATTTTTGAAGAGCTCAACTTTTGTCTCTCCTTCCATTTTGAAATCGAGGGCTATCTGTTTCAAAAAGCTGTTTTTTGAACCGAGAATCAAAATATCCTCTTTTTTTAGAGTATCATACTTGATCTCGTCGGCATAGACCACTTTTTTAAATACTTTAGCCATCTTCGAAAAGCGCTTTTCATCTTTTCGGTCTATTACCACAGTAACATCACCATCGAGAATCCGTGCTATTACAGGCGGTACCTCTTCAGGCTGCAGCCGTCTGAATATCTCGTAGTTTTCATCTATCACTATCTTTTTCGGTTCTATATCAAGCTCCAGACTCTGTCTTGTTTTTGAGAGATCTATAGTCTCCCAAAGACATTCGCTATCGGAGCAGACCTTAATGGGGAGTCGGGAGACCATTTTGTTTGTACGGATATTGAAATCGAGAATATATCTGTCATCAACAAAACTTAGTTGAGTATCAGTTATGGCAAAGTCGAAGGCCCCTTTGCGGTAGACCCAGGTTTTGAAAAAGTCGAGAAGTTTTTTCCCCGATGCCTCTT
>JAKIUX010000133.1 GCA_021647345.1 Hydrogenimonas sp. | reverse complement strand
GAGATTGCCGATAAGAGCGAGCTTGCCGATATGCTTGCCGATGCGCCACGAATAAGTGAAGTCAACTATATAGATGTTGTCAGCACGAAAGAGAGATATATTCATAAAAGCGGAACATATGACGCCTTTAACCTCCGATACAACGAACCGCCGGCTCCTAAGGCGAAAATTGTGGCTATAGATTTCGGAGTCAAGAGGAATATTCTAAATGAGCTAACGCAGGCCGGCATGGAGGTAGAGGTGGTGCCAAACAGCGTAGATGCGGACTCGATTATAGAGAGATACAAAAGAGGTGAAATAGACGGGGTTTTTCTTTCCAACGGCCCAGGCGATCCTCTGATTCTTAAAGAGGAGCAAAAAAGGATCAGGAAGCTGATAGATGCCAAAGTACCGATGTTTGGCATCTGTCTTGGGCATCAGCTGCTCTCTATCTCTCACGGCTACGACACCTACAAGCTTAAATTCGGCCATCACGGCGGTAACCACCCTGTAAAAAATCTTTCTACAGGTGCGGTGGAGATAACCGCACAAAATCATAATTATAATGTTCCCGAAGAGATCAGGGAGGTTGCCGAGGTTACACACTTGAATCTTTTCGACAATACGATAGAGGGGCTAAGGTATAAAAATAGCCCGATAATCTCTGTACAGCATCACCCTGAGGCCTCTCCGGGCCCGCACGAAAGCAGATATATATTTAAAGAGTTTCTTGAAATAGCGGCCCGGTAGAGAGTCGGGGCTATCTACTTAACATACCCTTAACACATATAACTTATAATCTTTCTTCAGATACCGCTTCAAAGAAACTTACTCCTCCTACTCCTTTTTGAGGCGGTATGAGAATATCGCAAGGAAAAGATGTAATGAAAAAAGCGATCCCTCTGATAGCGATCTCTCTTGCGGTCGCATCATCTTTGTATGCGCAGGAGATTGAGCTTGACTCCGTAGAGGTAGAAGAGAAGTTGACGGCAACGGTCGTCAAAGATGTAGCGGGTGAAGAGGTGCGCTCTGCTGACCTGGCGGATGCTCTTTATAAATTAGATCCGGATATTCAACTAATTAGAAGAAGCGGTATAGCGAACGATATTATATTAAGAGGCTTAAGAAAAGATAACATAAATGTTTGGATCGAGGGCGGCAAGATATATGGCGGGTGCCCCAACCGTATGGATCCTCCTATCTCCCATATTCTCTCAAGCAATGTAGATAGAGTGGTCATAAAAGAGGGACCGTACGATGTAGAAAACTTTGGAACGCACGGTGGATTGGTGGAGATTGAGACATTGGCTCCAAAAAAGAGATTCGAAGGTGAGCTTGACTTCAATGTGGGAAGCTGGGATTACCATAAAGTCGGCTTTAAAATAAGCGCAAAAGGTGACAAAGTCGGTTTTATCGTAGGTGCATCTACTGAAAGCAGCGGGCAGTACAAGGATGGAGACGGAAAAACTTTAGCCGAGCAGGTGGACGCTTTTGCCGACATATATCCAACGGCCGATGCTCAGCGATACTCAACCATGTATCATGAGATGAAGGCGTTCAAGAAAGATGCGGCAATGGCAAAGCTGTTTATAGATATAGCCAATAACCAGGAGTTAAAACTTAGCTATACCGCGAACAGAAGTAATGACATACTATACCCCAATAGTAAAATGGATGCTAAAAGAGATGCTTCAGATCTTTTGAATATCAAGTATAGCGCCGTAAATATCGGAGAGTTTTCAAAAAAGCTCGATATCGAGTTCTACAACTCGTGGGTTGACCACCCGATGGGAACATATTTTAGGAATGCCTCTATGATGATGGGGCTTTCTGAGAATGTTATGTTCTCAAGAATTTACGGAGGCAGAGTCAAAAACAGTATAGATCTTTTCAGCGGAGAGTTAGCTTTTGGTGTTGACGGCAGCAAAAGAAGGTGGGAGGGACACTATGTTTACAACAACGTGCCGACCGGTGTTTCAAGTATAAATAATGCGATAACACAGAACGGTGCACTATTCTTAAAATATATAAAGAGTTTTGGTGCGCTCGATGCAGAAGCAGGCATGAGATATGACTCTACATCTGTAAGCAATGATGATCCGACTGTTAATGACAATGACTACTACTCATTTAGCGGCTATCTTAACGGTATATACCATATAGATAATACTCTTAGGGTTTTTGCAGGAGCGGGCAAGTCATCAAGAGTCCCGGATGGCAAGGAGCTCTATTTTCAGATGAAAACAGGTATGTATGTAGGAAACCCAAATCTCAAACAGGTAAGTAACTATGAAGTTGATTTGGGTGTTGAGAAGGATTTTGAAGATGCGACTTTGAAATTTAAGAGCTTTTACAGCAAGTTAAAAAATTTCATAGCATACAATATGTCAACAGAAACGTATGAAAACGTAGATGCAAAACTGTATGGATTCTCTGTCGATGCAACATACTCAATAAATGATTACCTCTATACCGAATTTGGCGCTGCATATCAAAGAGGGAAGAAGGATAGGCCTCTTGCAGGACAGAGAGATACTGATCTGCCCAATATTCTACCCCTGAAAGCCAATGCCGCTATCAACTATGACTATGATGATACTTTGAGTGCAAAACTCTCTTCTGTAATGGCGAAAGGGTGGAACAACTATGATGCCGACAATGGTGAGCAGAAGATTTCAGGTTATGCAATCTTTAATCTGAAAATTGTAAAGGATATAACAAAGCGTCTTGAAGCAACATTCGGCGTAGATAATATTTTCGATAGAACCTATGCTATTACAAACACTTATGCCGACATGATCCTTACTTCCGGTGGTGGAGTGCCGATGCTTCTTAATGAGCCGGGCCGCTACTACTACTGCAATCTTACATACCGCTTTTAAGAAGTCTGCATCGGGTTTCCGGTGCGGAGTCACCTTCTTTAAGGAAAACTTAACTAAAAAGTTAATTGAAAGTTAACAGATTTTAAGCATACCTTCATAAAAATGTCACTATGATGTCATTGTCTTACTCTCTGGCATAAGTCGGGGGAAACAATACAAAGGAGGTTTGCATGACAAATGCAGCGATGGAATACGATTACACCGTATCCAAGTGGTTTGCCTACCTAGCAATCATTTTCGGGATTGTAGGTATGCTTATAGGCGTTTTCATTGCCTTTCAAATGGCTTTTCCTGAGCTGAACTATCTGTTTGGACAGTATGGAACGTTCAGCCGTCTTAGACCTATACATACAAACGTTGTGGCGTTTGGATTTACTCTTAGCGGTATATGGGCATCTTTCTACTATATATCTCAGCGTGTTCTGAAGGTATCGATTAGAGAGAATTCCGTTGTCCATGGAATAGCTAAGCTTCACTTTTTCTTATATGTTCTTTTGGCAGCGGGATTGGTCATATCTCTGCTTCTTGGTATCACTACTTCCAAAGAGTATGCCGAGATGGAGTGGCCGCTCGATATTCTGACAGTGGTTGTATGGATTCTTTTTGGTCTTGCTATGTTTGGAATGATAGGTATGAGACGAGAGAAGACCCTCTACATATCTATGTGGTACTTTATAGCATTTTTCCTCGGTGTTGCTATGCTATATCTGTTCAATAACATGGCTGTTCCGACATACTTTGTAGCCGGAATGGGTAAATGGTATCACTCAGTATCTATGTATGCCGGCACAAACGATGCTCTAGTGCAATGGTGGTATGGTCATAACGCTGTTGCATTTGTCTTTACTGTGCCGATTGTAGCAATGATCTACTACTTCCTTCCAAAAGAGTCTGGTCAGCCTGTATTCTCATACAAACTCTCTCTTCTCTCTTTCTGGGGATTGATGTTCGTGTATCTTTGGGCAGGCGGACACCATCTGATCTACTCTACCGTTCCAGATTGGATGCAGACAATGGGCTCTATCTTTTCAGTGATTCTGATATTGCCATCTTGGGGTTCAGCTATCAATATGCTTCTTACAATGAAAGGTGAGTGGAATCAGCTTAAAGAGTCACCGCTTATCAAGTTTATGGTTTTGGCGTCTACATTCTATATGCTCTCTACTCTTGAAGGACCTATTCAGGCTATTAAGTCAGTTAACGCACTTGCGCACTTTACAGACTGGATTCCAGGTCATGTTCATGACGGTACACTCGGTTGGGTCGCATTTATGATCATTGCTGCTACTCTTCATATGGCGCCAAGATATTTCAAGCGAGAAATTTACAGCAAAAAACTTGTGGATATGCAGTTCTGGCTCCAGACTACCGGTATCGTTCTCTACTTCTCAAGCATGTGGATTGCCGGTATCAATCAAGGTATGATTTGGCGC
>JAKIUX010000132.1 GCA_021647345.1 Hydrogenimonas sp. | reverse complement strand
GTCTCAAAAGATAATAATAAAAAGACGGCTTCTATATATTCCCGCCGAGAATATCCTCTGGAACCTCCATATTTTCACCCTCTATGGAGTCGGCCAAAAATGTGGAGACCGCTTCTATCTGCTCTCTGCTCAAAGCTTTAGCATATGGTACCATCATCTCTTTTGAAGATGTGTGGCCTATTCCGCTCTTTAGCTCCTCAAGACGTTTGATCAAGTAGTTTTTGCTCTTTCCCGCAAGTTTCGGAAAGGTGTTGACCCCCTCTCCATATACGCCGTGGCAGCCGTAGCACCCCATAGAGAAGTATATCTTCTCACCCGATTTTAGGGGCTCTCCGGCGGCAAATACAAAACCTGCGCTTAAAGAGACAAGCAAATATCTAACTTTCATTCAAAATCTCCCTTTTTACAGCTTTTAGATCTATCTTCTCTCCTTTGTAGCAGGAGCGTTCGATCCGATCTATCCAGTCGCCAAATTTTGACGCATCTCGCTGCAGCAGGAGCTTTAAAAGCTCTTTCGAATCCCTTGAAGATTTCACCCTCTCTCTCCACTCATCTTCGCCTGCTCTCTTAGGAAAAATTGATTTCAGCCTCAGGGCCAGAAGTGCGCTTATCCATCCCGCCGCAAATATAAGAGTGTAGGGTATGAAGCTCTTTATCGTATAAAGCGGCGATTCAACTGGAGTGGGGAGAGTCTTCTTGTCAAGCACAGAAGAGAGCCTTGGAGGCACCACATCGATTTTATAAGCTTGCAGATCTATACTGTAAACACTCTCTTTTTTCGTATCAAAACCTTTTAGGTGCAGTTTCGGCAATTTAAAGCTCTTCTGTGATATCAAAGCGTACCTGAAGAGAACTTCGCTCTCTATCCCCTCTTGCGTGAACCTTTTTCGCACAACCGGTTTATCTTTAAATATCTTCACTCCCGGAATAGGCGGAACCCACTCTATCCTATCCAGATCAGGCAAAAAGCCTCTTCCAGATACTTTCACATCGATATAGAGCGGCTCGTAAGTCTCTACGGCCGAGGTTTCAACCTTACGGCTAACTCTATAGCTGCCTACAAGATCGGCTTCGACCGGCAGTAGCTTGACGACAATACTTTTTGATAAAAGAGGCTCATATCTGTCATCCGTCTCTACAGCTTTTACGTTGTATCGCCCTCCGGTAAATGCAGCAGATAGCATCTCGTCGTTTCCTCGTCTTACAAGAAGTTTGAAGTCAAGCGACAACTTGCCGCTTTTCAACGGAAAGAGAAGATATGTGTAGCGCTCTTTTCTTGCATGGTAAGCCTCATCGACCTTTTTGTCGAGTCTATGTACGAAAAATTTGTCGGAGCCGTTTACATCGAAGTCGAAAAACATTACTTTCGAACTATCCGTTTGATTTATCTCGAAAGTGACCACGAACGGCTCTTTTAGATAGGGAGAGATTTTTGAGAGAGAGATTTTGCAGTTGTAGTCGGATGCACCCTCCGATGAAAGAGCCAAAACTGCAAAAAATAGCAGAGCCAAAATCTTTCTACCAAGGTCTGCGTTCATCTACATATCCTTTATTTATCAGTTCGTATGCTTTGGAGCCAAGAGCTCTTTTCAAAGCATGTGAGGGTGAAGAGGAGGTAGAGTCCTTGCCACCTTTGGCGCTGCCGCTTCCGCCGCTTCTTCCTCCCGAAGATTGAGACTCTTTCTCTCTTTTAGATCCGCTCTTCTCGCTCGCTTTTGCGCTTGCTGAAGCTTTGATGGTTCTCTTCGCTGCCGCATTCGGCTTTTTCGTTCTATTCTCATCCAAAAAGAGGATCAGCGAAAGATTTTTCATA
The DNA here is from genome assembly GCA_021647345.1 of Hydrogenimonas sp. Taxonomy (GTDB): domain Bacteria; phylum Campylobacterota; class Campylobacteria; order Campylobacterales; family Hydrogenimonadaceae; genus Hydrogenimonas. Next base: position 2,484 of record JAKIUX010000132.1, on the reverse strand, counting down.
GCATCTTCATCCGCTGTTAGCTGAAGAGACTTCACATAGAACTCTCTCGCACTCTCGTAACGTCCCAACTCTACTGCACAGTTACCCATGTCGTAAAATATAGCAGATTTCGTTACGGCATCATCACTCTTTAGTGAAGAGAAGATCCTCCCCGCCTCTTTGTAGGCACCCATTTTATAAAGAATGGATGCTTTGGCGAAGATACTCTGCAGAGTCGGCACCTCAACCCTCTCTATCTCTGAAAGAGATAGATTGTAATCTCCATTCTCATAGAGTCGGTAGCTCTCATGCAAACGCCAAAGATCGAGACTTCCCGCCTCAGAAGGCTCGACAGCGACCAATACCGAAAAAAATAGAAGAGTACTCTTAGAATCGAAGGGAACTCTTACTACCGTAACAAAAAAGAGCAAGATAGCTGCCGAAAGCGGAATCCAAAAGAGCTCTGTAACCTCTGTTTTAGTGTATGTCGCCTCGGCTTTGCTCCCTTTTTCAAGCTTTATGAGAAGTTTGTCGGCAGCCTCTTCGGGGCTGTTAGCCTCTATCGTATCTCCTCCTGTAGCCTTCGCAAGTTCCGATAGCGCACCGTTTTGCATCGATATGACAAGCCGACCTTTTTCGTCTCTTACGAATCCTTCCGCGCCTTTTTTAGGTATAGGAGCTCCCATCTTGGTTGCCGCTTCTACCACATAGACTTTTACGCCCCCCTTATCGCAGATTTCGATCGATCTTTCGATATCCAGTCCATCCCCTCCGTCGCTAAGAATCACAAGTCGTTTTCTCTTATCGGCCATCTTCGCGACAACCTCAAGCAGAGTCTCTATATTGGTTCCTCTCGTTATTATGAAATCTGGGTTTATCGACTCCAGTGCCGCTTTTACAAGATTTTTGTCTCTTGTAGCGGGAGAGAGTATCAGAGCGTTAGTAGTGAAACCGAATAGACCATATCTAAAACTGCTCTCTTTTCTCAAAATCTCTCTTATAACCTTCTTGGAGTACTCCAGCCTCGAAGGGCTTCTATCCTGCGCATGCATAGAGGCCGAAAGATCGAGAGCGAGATAGACCGGATCGTATGATATGCTCTTTATAGGTGAGGGTGTTAATAGAACAGGACGAGCGAGGGCGGCGACTATAAGAACCATAGCGGCCGCTTCCGCTCTCGTAATCCATCTCTTCGAGCTCTCACCGAGCACTACATCTTTATGGAAAGGGGTGTTCACTAATCGATCACTCCTCCTTCCAATCAGAAACAAAAAAGTGACCGGAATCAGCAGCAGAAGAGCCCAGCCGTTTAAAAGAGTCATATTTTCAACCTCGTAAAGATCCCTTCGGAGAGCTTAAATCCGAATAGGAGCATCGCAAGCAGCAGAGGTGTGGTATATAGAGGGGTACGGTTGGTTATCTGGTCCGATCTTATCGGGCTAGGCTCAAGTCGATCTATCTCTTCATATATAGACTCGAGCTCTTTCGCATCGGTAGCGCAAAAGCTCTTTCCGCCGCTCTCTCGAGCTACTCTCTTTAAAAGCTCGCTATCGTACTCACCCTCTTTTCCAACTCCGATCGTATATATCTTGACACCTTTTTCTGCTGCTTCCTTTACAGCCGCCGCCACAGAGACAGAGCCGGAATTTTGGCGGCCGTCTGTAAGAAGAATAATCATCTTCTCTTTGGCACTGCCGAAAGTTAAAGATCTCAAAGCCTGCCAAATCCCTTCTCCTATGGCTGTATTCTGCCCCGCTACTCCAACATCAACCATATTCAATATCTGTTTTAGAGCGTTAAGATCGTAAGTTACAGGCGAAGCGGTGAATGCGAAGGTGCCAAAAATCACCAGCCCTATGTTGTCGTCATACCTTTTTGAGATGAAATCGGAGACTATCGACTCCACCACATCGAACTTTCGTCTCTCTTTATCACTGTCGTCAAATCCCGACTCCCCCATGGAGCCGCTAGTATCGAGCACTATTACAAGGTCTCTGCCGCTCCTTTCGTGTGCAGCTTTCAACTGGAAAAGATAGGGATAGGCGAGAGCGAAAACAAGTAGAGAAAAGACGGCTATATCGAGCAAAATTTTAGGGTCTGCATAAAATGTAGCTCTGCCTATTCGTTCAGTTTTTGGAAAGTAGAGGCGCAGCCGTGCTCTGCGGCATAGCCATAGACACGGCAGCAGAAAAAGGGCAAAAAATACTATAGGATATTCAAATGAGAACTCTATTCTTCACTCTCCGGAAAGTATGTTTCGACCATGCCGTTCAAAAAGAGTTTCACACGCTCCGCTTTCTCTATCTTCTCGTTAAAAATAGGTGCTGTCGAAGGGTAGTTCCGGGCCATCTCTCTATAAGGCTCTATCTTGGCATCGATCAGCGATTCGAAAGCGGCGATAATCTTCTGCATACTCTCCTTGTCGTGGATGGAGCGCATGAGCATCTTGAACATTCTGCTCCTTGCATCCATAGCTATGGAGGCATCTATGGCGTCACCCACCAT
>JAKIUX010000131.1 GCA_021647345.1 Hydrogenimonas sp. | reverse complement strand
AAGCATGCCCCAGCGGCGGTTCATGCTCAGGTATGTTTACCGCAAACTCTATGAATACACTCTGCGAAGCTATGGGTATAGCACTGCCCGGCAACGGAACTGTTCTCGCTATGACCGAGGAACGCCTTGAGATGGTTAGAACCGCCGCTAAACGAATAGTAGAAATGGCCAAAGAGCAAGGACCTAATATAAAAGATGTACTCAATGATAAAGCGGTAAACAACGCTTTTGTAGTAGATATGGCTATGGGCGGCAGCACCAATACCGTTTTGCATATGATGGCTATAGCCAAAGAGGCCGATGTGGAGTATGATCTTGCCAAAATAAACGAACTTAGCGATAAAGTTGCCAATATAGCAAAAATTTCACCCTCATTAACAACCGTTCATATGGAAGATATAAACCGAGCTGGGGGTGTAAATGCGGTTATGAAAGAGATCTCAAAAAGGGGCGATGTGCTAAAGCTTGACGCCATCACCGTAACCGGAGAGACTCTGGGTGATCGCATAAAAGATGCCGAAATTAAAGATACGGACATAATACATACTATAGACAACCCTTTTAGCGAAGTGGGCGGGCTATCTATACTTTATGGGAATCTCGCCGAGGAGGGGGCAGTTGTAAAGAGCGCCGGTATTGACCCTCATATGCGAAAGTTCAAAGGTCCCGCAGTCTGTTTTGATAGCCAGCCCGAAGCCCTCGCCGGCATAATGGGCGGCAAGGTAAAGGCCGGAGACGTAGTGGTTATTCGCTACGAAGGGCCAAAGGGAGGGCCCGGCATGCAGGAGATGCTAGCACCAACAAGCCTCATAATGGGTATGGGACTTGGAGATAAAGTTGCCCTCATAACCGATGGGAGATTTAGCGGAGCGACCAGAGGCGCCTCTATAGGGCACGTCAGTCCGGAAGCGGCAGAGGGAGGTACAATAGCTCTAATAGAAGATGGCGATATCATAGAGCTTGATGTAGATGCCCATATTCTGCGCGTCGATCTTAGCGAAGAGGAGCTAAAGAGGCGCAAAAAAGGGTGGAAGCCCAAGAAAAAAGAGATTTCAAGCAAATGGTTAAAACGCTACAGTCTGCTTGTCTCAAATGCCGCTAATGGTGCTGTATTAAAAACAGAGCTTTAAAAGTTAATGAGCATAGAGTGGCTTGTCAGCGGTGCGTTTATTGTCTCGTTTGTAACACAATTGGTTGTAATAAAACTCTCCCATCGTCACAAGCTATTTATCGACTCCCAAGAGGAGAGTAAGCCTCAAAGGTTTCATAAAGAGGCCACACCAAGAGCCGGCGGTATCGGGATATTGACCGGTCTCTTTTTTGTTCTTTTTACGCCTCTTGGATGAAGCTTCTTTTTTCAGTAACTTTAGCCTTTTTAAGCGGCATATTTGAAGACTTTCACAACGCTCTATCGCCTAAAACGAGGCTTTTTCTACAACTGATTGCCGCGCTTGCGGCTATCTTTTTGACAGATGCGGTAGTAACTTATATAGGGCTAGGAGTTACGTTGCCGTATCTCATCGGTGTCGTTTTTAGCGCATTTGCTATTGTGGGAGTAATGAATGCCGTAAATATAATAGACGGTTTTAACGGTTTGGCAAGCAGCATAGTCTTGCTTATATTGATATCTTTTAGTATTACGGCTGCAAATATGGGGGATATGGGTATAGTTCAACTAAATCTGGTAGTCGTTTCCGCGTTGTGCGGATTTTTCGTACTCAACTTCCCTTACGGCAGAATCTTTCTTGGTGACGGGGGGGCCTATCTTCTTGGATTCCTTATAGCGCTTTCGGGAATATTTCTTGCAAGTAATCACGAAAAAGTGAGCCCTTGGTATATTTTATGCGTGCTTATCTATCCGGTTTGGGAGGTTGTTTTTTCAATTATTAGAAAAAAGCTCTCAAAAAAGTCGCCGCTTGAGCCGGACTCTTACCATCTTCATATGCTGATATATCGCCATATAACCAAAAACAATCCGGCTACATCGCTTTTTATCGCAGCTTTTGCAGCCCCGTTTACTCTTGTTCCTACGCTATATCCTAACAACTCAGGAGCCAACTTTTTAACGGCTCTGATCTTCGTGGCCATATATACTCTTTTATATAAACATCTTATCTCCAAAGAGAGGTGCCGCCCTAAAGCTTAATGCGAAACACCTTGGCCCAAGGGCTCATAACAACAGGCTCAAAAAGATCTTCATCATAATTTTCCAAGAAGAACATCTGAATATAAAGAGAGCGAAACATCTCCTCATCAAGCACAAAAAATCTGTTGTAGCTTTTGGCAAAAAGAAGAGTCAAGCCCCCCTCTTTATATATGTTTTGGATAGTCACATCATTTTTGCCGTCTTTTAGCTGCCGTGTAGTAACAAAGCGCCTTAAGGGCACCTCTTGCGCACCCAAAAGCAGCACCCCTTTTGATTTATCCAATACTATGCCTCCATTAAACACCGTTCTATCTTCTAAGTTATCCTTGATTTCAATATCAACAAAAAGCGGCTTGCTAAGCTTCTCGCCTGTTGTTAGGTCAATGTTGCTAAAGAGCTTTACAGTAGGAAATATAGTATTCATTCTCCATGGAAGATACAAAAAGATCTCTCTGCTTTTTTTCGGAAGCTTGAAGTCTTCATCTTCTTTAAGCATATTCAAGTACTCATTAGGATCTATCTGATCGGGCTCTCTATTTTTAAAAAGCGTATCTGCAACAGTTTTGTATTCAGAGTTTACATATGTCTCTACCGCAACTCTTGAGAGTCTAGCGGCTTGAAGCTGCGAATCGGTTGTCAATATCTGCGAAACTATGAAGTTATCGTGACTATGTTTTCCTCCATCTATTAGGGTGTTTTTATTTGCGTAGTACCATATAGGGTATCCGTAGTCCCACCATGCAATTACATAGTCTTTATCGCTGCCGATCTTTTTTAGAGCATCTAAAACTTTCACCTCATGCAAATTAAATACCGTTTGGGCTTTGTAGTCTAATACATGGGTAATATTAGGGTAGAGCATGGCCGCAGTAGCCACAGCTGTAAAAACAGGCCGATACGATTCTTTTATTATATACGACCCTATGATATAGAAAAGATACACCGCAGAAAATGCGGCAACAGGTACGGCATAGACTGTAAAGCGCAGGCCGCCCCACCAAGCAAAAAGTCCAAGCCCCATAAGAGGCAGTGTTATTAAAAATGCCGGCTTTCTCCACAAAAGAATCACATAACCCGCCAAAGCTATAAAGAGGCCCGCTACCGAGCCGGATATGCGCTTTGCAAAGATATCAAACGGTATGTGACCAGCCTCTCTGACGGTTTGAACAACGTTATAGAAGTGAAGGCCGCTGGTTGCGCTATCTCTATCTATATAGTTTATGACTTTATGGTAAATGAAGTTAAAACCGTCACCAAACAATAGGTATGCGCCCGTTAATCCAAAGGCTGTATATTTTATCTGGATTGCGTTGAGCAAAGAGAGCCTAATAGACGCATATAAAGCTATTAGCAATAGAAGCTTCAAAGGCCACCACACGGGAATCATAACAGAAGCAACAAACGCAATGGAAGGGTAAGCAAAATCTTCATCTTTGTGTTTAAACCAGACATACGCTATATAGATTACGCTTATGGCAAAGACCATAGCTTTGCCCTGATTGTATAGGTATGGATACAGAAGCAGTGCTATTGCGGCTGCGAAAGCGTAGTTGATACTCCTTTTATGGTTCGCCGCCATTAGAAAATAGACTATGAACATCGGAGCCATCGCAGAAAACATATCTGTATCGTAATACCCTGTCATTGTGCGGTTGTAGTAGCTCCACGTTACAGACCCCAGCAGCGCAGCAAAAAAACCGACCGCTGTCATTTCGTAAAGCCTGCCTATAAGAACTATAGGAACCACGACAAGAGAGGAGACGACTGCAGGCATATATAAAATCACACTATCTAAAGAAAAAGGAAGAAACTTAGCCGCAAAGTAGCTAAGCGTCACGGTCGCCGTATACCAAAGATCCGGTACGCGCGGATTGTGTTGAAGAGTCCCAAAAAGCTCCTTTTGCGCCCCGCTTGCGAAGTAGTAACCGTCATTGGTGTTTATCATCAATTGACTATTCCAATAAAACTCTGGGAAACTAGAAGCCCAGTCAACCCAAATCATTCTAATGGCTATGCTAAAAAGATAAGCCGCCGCTATTGCCAAAAAAAGATATTTCAGCTCTTTTTTTTCATCAACATTATGCTTATTCTGCACGTTTTGTCCTCTTTCCATACTTTAGTAGACTTTTGTAAGTATACCATCCAAAGTAGTATACAGCCTTGTGCCAAGGAAGCCTTTCAACCTCTCTATAGAGTTTCCAGT
>JAKIUX010000130.1 GCA_021647345.1 Hydrogenimonas sp. | reverse complement strand
GCGCTACGATACTCGACCCGCCCAGACGAGCTAATCAAAGCTATTCAATATATGAGCTAAAAGGGCTGCTCCGAAGCCCTTATCTTCACTTCTTACGAAAGATTTCCAAATATCTCCCTAATTTATGGTATTATTGCGCAAATTTTTAGCAGCAAACTCAAGGATTATAGAAATGAGAGAATGGCACAAGTCGAGCTGGAGAGATTTTCCAATTAAGCAACAGCCGGAATATAAAGATCCACAAAGTGTGAAGAGAGTAGAAGATGAGCTTGCCAAATTTCCCCCTCTGATATTCGCCGAAGAGGCGAGAAGTCTGCAAGAGAAGCTCGCCAAAGCGGTCAGCGGCGAAGCCTTTTTGCTTCAGGGCGGAGATTGCGCCGAAAGCTTCAACGCTTTCAATGCAGACACTATAAAAAATCTCTTCAAAGTGATGATGCAAATGGCAGTCGTCATGACCTACTCAAGCGGCAAACCGGTAGTGAAAGTTGGCAGAATAGCGGGACAGTTCGCAAAACCGAGAAGCTCAGAGACCGAAGCCAAAGGCGATATGGAGCTGCCCAGCTACAGAGGCGACATTGTCAACGATGCGGACTTCGCGCCCGAAGCGAGAGAGGCGCGGCCCGAAAAGTTGATTAAGGCATATTACCAGTCTGCTGCGACTCTCAATCTTCTTAGAGCCTTCTCCAGAGGCGGCATGGCCGATCTTACGAAAGTGCATAATTGGAATCTTGACTTCGTAAAAGATAAAGCCCTTGGAAAACGTTACGAAGAGTTGGCCGAAAAGATAACCCAGGCTATGAAATTCATAGCTGCATGCGGAATTACGCCGGAAAATACGCCCCAACTCCATGAAACTGTTCTCTACACCTCCCACGAAGCACTACTTTTAGGTTATGAAGAGGCGCTTACTCGTATAGACTCTTTGACAGGTAAGTGGTACGACTGCTCCGCGCATATGCTCTGGATAGGAGACAGAACTCGAGACCCTGAAGGTGCCCACATAGAGTTTTTCAGAGGCATCAACAACCCTGTCGGAGTAAAGGTGGGGCCGAGCATGACTGAGGATGAACTTGTGGTACTGACCGAGAAGCTCAACCCAGAAAATATCCCCGGACGTCTAACTTTCATTGTCCGTATGGGTGCCGATAAGATAGGTGAGATATTCCCTCCTCTTCTAAGACGCATAAAGACCGAAGGCAAAAACGTAGTTTGGAGCTGCGACCCTATGCACGGCAACACCTTCAAAACTGAAAACGGCTTCAAAACCCGTGAGTTCAACAATATTCTTTCGGAAGTAAAACAGTTTTTCCAGATACATGCGGCAGAAGGTACAGTAGCCGGAGGTATTCATCTTGAGATGACAGGAGAGGATGTAACTGAGTGCACAGGAAGCCAAAGCTGCAATATAACCGTAGATGCGCTCGGCAGCCGCTACCATACACAGTGCGACCCGCGCCTCAACGCAAATCAGGCACTCGAGATGGCTTTTATGATCTCCGAGTTTTTCAAAGATCTAAAGAGCTGAGACAAATCAACAATGTTTGCCGAAGATAAATTACGGTAAACATTGTTAATATACTTCACAGATTCCCTTTTAAGCCTACCGCATACCGGTTATATAACTTTGTTTCAGCTTCATTATTTTATAATAAATTATTTTGGAAGAGCTGTAAAGAGTGTGACAAACAACCAAATTGCGGAGTAAACAATGCCACCCCTCGAAAAAATTAACGAAGTAGTCAAAAAGAGTTGCGAAGAGATCAAAGATACCATAAAAGAGAGCGGTAGCGAATCTGGCGACGTATCGGAAGTTATAAAAAATGTAGTAGAGATATTTTTCGAAAGACTCAGAAAATCGGGCTACTCCGTATATCTTGACCAATTTCTTGAAATAGAGCATGAAAAGAAGTCGAAAAAGTGCATAGATATAGCTAAAGAGAGCATAGAGTCGTTCAAAGAGTCAAACAGTAATCTGCAAAACATCACTCAAACCCATACGATCGAGATAGAGAGCATAGTCGAAAGCAGCGAAGAGATAGATATCTCGAAATTCAAAAATCGCATAGAGGCTTTTCAAAACGATCTGATGAGCGAACTTCAACGGGCCAACGAACTGATAAGATCTCTCGAAAGCGAAATAGAAGAGCTTCAGAAGCAGTCAAATATTGACCCTCTTACAAAACTATACAACAGAAAAGCGCTGGAGATCGACGCTAAAGAGCTTCTTAGATTCTCCGACGAAAGAAACCTCAATATATCTCTGCTTATGATAGATGCAGATGATTTCAAAAAGATCAACGACAATTTCGGCCATCTGGCAGGTGACAAGGTTTTGGTACTGTTGGCGAAGCTTTTTAAACTCTCAATAAGAGAGTATGACAGAGCCTATAGATACGGCGGAGAGGAGTTTCTGATCATCTTCAACCGTGCCGACACGGATAACGCGAAAAAGGTAGCTGAACGTATAATGAAAACAGTTAGAAGCAACAAGCTCATATATAAAGGAAATATTATCCGCATCACTTTGAGCATGGGTCTAACTTCCCACCAAAAGGGGGATACTCTCGAAAGCATGATAGAGCGCGCCGATGCCGCAGTCTACCAGGCGAAGCGAGAGGGAAAAGATAGGTTGGTGGTGCGCTGATGGATATGAACTGGTTCGATATAGTCACCGGATCACTCATACTTCTAATAGGGCTGAAGGGGCTTTTCAACGGCCTTATAAAAGAGTTGGCCGGTCTTGTAGGGATAGTTCTTGGGGTCTGGCTTGCCTCTCTTTTTGCTGCGGAGTTTGGAGCATGGCTGGGTAGAAATTTTATCAATATCGACTCACAATCTGCACTGAACATGATAGGTTTTCTTTCGCTTCTTGCCCTTATCTGGACAGGATGCATAATAGCGGGTCTTATAATAGCAAAGCTCGTATCGCTCTCTGGACTCGGAATAGCGGATAGAATTTTGGGGCTCATCTTCGCTTCCGCGAAGGTTTTCATCATTATCGCAGTTATAGTCTATGCACTCTACAATATAGAGATCGTTAGAAAGAATAGTACAAACATTACCGAAAATAGTCTTCTTTTTCCTCTCTTCATAAAAACGGGAGAGACGATAGTTCATATCGATACGGACAAACTTGCCGAAAAAGCCGGGACTCTTGGAGAAGAAGCCAAAGAGGCGGTAAAGAAAGGAGCAGAGGTAATAAAGAAGCAGGTAACCGAAGAACCGAAGGTGAAGAATGAAAAAGAGTAGTCCTGTCTCTACATCTCCGCTGATATCTTACGAGACTCTCCTTGAGCAGTTCAAACAGTTGCTACGCTCCAACAATCTCAAATTCACTAAGCAGCGCGAGACTATTCTGCATGCTCTCTATAACCACACCGGCCACTTTACGCCAGAAGAGCTCTACCGCTTTATAAAAGAGAAAAATCCTAATCTTAATACAGGAATAGCAACAATATACAGAACCCTCTCACTGTTGGAAAATGCGGCAATTGTAACATCCATCTCTTTCGGTACGCAGGGGAAAAAGTATGAGCTTGGTGTAAAAGCGCACCACGACCACATCATATGCACAAATTGTGGTAAAATTCTGGAATTTTATGACGAGGCCATCGAGAAGAGGCAGGAGAAGATAGCAAAAGAGTTCGGCTTCAAAATGGAAGATCACTCGATGAAGATATTCGGAGTCTGCCCCGAGTGCCAGCAAAAAGAGAGATCGACTTCTAAATGAAAAGGAAATATAAGATTGATTTTTGATGATCAGTACAGACAACAGAGAATTCAAAAGGCCCAAGCGCTTAGAAAGGCAGGTATCAACCCATACCAGAATCGTGCCGTAAAAGAGTGTACAAACAAAGAGTTTATAGAGAAGTTCTCTTACCTTAAAGAGAGTGAAGAGAGAGAGGCGTTAGATAAGATATGCACCGTAGCGGGGCGTATCAAATTTCTTCGTCTTATGGGAAAGGCGGCTTTTGCCAAGATAGAGGATGAGAGCGGAATTTTACAGATCTACTTCAGCAGAGACGACCTTGGAGACGAATGGTTCAAAACTGCTAAGAAGATGATAGAGGTTGGCGATATCGTAGCGGCAACAGGCTACCCATTCATAACCCGTACCGGCGAGCTTACAATGCACGTCAAAAGGCTGGAGCTTGTAACAAAAGCCATAAACCCTCTTCAGGAAAAGTTTCACGGACTCCAAGATATTGAGCTTAGGTACAGAAAACGATATCTCGATATGATAATGAATCCGGATGTAAAAGAGACATTCTTAATGCGTTCGAAAATCGTAAGCCTAATTCGACGCTTCTTCGAAGAGAACGGGTTATTGGAAGTGGAAACAACGAAGATGCAC
>JAKIUX010000129.1 GCA_021647345.1 Hydrogenimonas sp. | reverse complement strand
CGCATCGGGAAAGAGCATCGCTTTAATAGCGGAGTCACCTCCGGTTATAACTCTCTTTCTACCTTCGGCCAGACTCTCCAACACCCCTTTTATTGAAGCAAAAAGTGCGTAATTAACGGCAGCAGCGGTATCTTTCGGAACCTTTTCAAAAGAGATATTCGGCGCAAGATCTACGGCAAGTTTAGGAGATATCGAACCATACGCCTTTTTTAAAGCCTTTATACCGGGCCATATACAGCCGCCAAGATGAACTCCCTTATCCATAATATCCACCGTTATCGCACTTCCCGCATCTATAACCACCCCGTCATATACTGCAAGCGAGAGCGCTATACGATCTATACCGAGACCTCTGTAGTCGCTCTTTAGAAGAGAAGGGTTAGATACATCCCTCCATAAGGGCAGCCCCTCTTCTATCTTTTTTCTTATATCTTCATTGACACAGATGTAGCCGACTCTCTCTTTGGCGTACTGTTTCACTCCATCTTCATAAGAGAGGTGCACAACCTCCCCCCGGTCGTAAAAGTGCATTCTGCTGTTGCCTATGTCGCAGAGGATCATACCTCTATCACCTTCCACCCCTCCGACTCGAGCATCCTCTTCGCTTTCGAACAGATAGGAGCCTCAAAAAGAGCAAGATTTTGCAAAATCGGATAACCGAGGTAGTTTTCAATCTTCGACTTTAGCTCGAGCCACTCAGTGACATCTTTTAGCAAAATCGTGCTCTTTCTCTTTACTGCAAAGAGAATGAGGTATCTCTTTTGCATATCGATACCGTGGTATATCTTAATACGCTTTCTACTGCCGACCAGAGAGGGCGAGAAGGGCTCCAAACGTCTAAATATATAGCCCCTCTCCTGCAAAGGAGCAAGCACACTTTTCATATAACTCTACTCCTGGTGAAGCTCGAAATAGTAACGATCATAGTAGAGTCTCTCTTTTGCTGCGAAAAACCAATTATCTATTCTGTCCGGTATCTTGAATATATGGGCATTCGAGAGATCGCTATCGGTAGCTATTATATACCCCTCTCTCTCTATAAGATAGATGGACTCTCCGTAGAGTGCCCCGACGAAATGGGCAAAGGGGAACTTCCTGCTTCCAACAATTTTGAGCTCGCTGTCGCATCTGTAGACCGTTCCCTCTTTGGAGAGAATGTAGATACCGTCTTTTATGAATAGAATATCGCTTATCTCCATATCGAGAGCGTCCATCAGCTTTGGACTTACCGAGATGACCCTGTGGGGTGTAGCCGCTACGAGTCTATCGCCAATGACATCGAGAAATATGACGTTGTTGAACTCCTCTCCTTTTCCGACTATAATCTCTCTAACTTTCATACCGCTATCTCTGCTCAAGATCGCAAGCTTTCCGTCAAGAGTCGGAATCAAGACAAGGTTTTCGAGCATCATAGGAGAGGCGATTCGTATATCGGCCGTAAGGGCTTTGTCAGACTCATATTTGACAAGAGTTTCACTCTTTTCGTAGTCATATATCCCGTAACTGTTGCCTTCAAGCAAAAAAGCTATTCTCTTGGTATCGGGGATAAACATAGCCGCTACCGCTCTGCGGGGGAGTTTTAGTTCAATGCTCTCTTTGCTCCTTATATCGTATATGATATTCGGATTGCAATCTCCGGCAGAGACTACGAGATCTCCCTCTTTCGCCAGAAATCTATACCCCGTCGGCAGCTTGAAACTCTGCAGGCCATCTTCAGTTACAACCATGCCATTTTCCAGAGTTGCGCTCTTATATCCTATCTCAGCTATCGGCGCCGGAAGCTCACCGTCATACTTTACCGTCCCATCCACTTTTGAGGGTTCGAAGTAGTTTTTTTCGCTGCAGCCTGCGGCCAAGATAGCAAAAACCAAAAGAGTTGCGGCAAATCGGACTCTATTTATCATTCCCCGCCTCTGCTCTTGTGGGCTACTCCGTAGTGTTCGAGCATAGATGCGGCGGCTCTCATAGGTGAGTCTGCTCCGATAAGAGCAAGCCTCTCTCTACCCTCCTCTATCTTGCCGGCTTTCATAAGCAGATAGGCTTCATCAAATGTCGCGAAATCTTTCAAAAGAGCCTGACTCTTCATTCTGTAGCTCTTCAAAGCTTTGGAATCCTCTTTCCAGGCACCGCGATGGTAGCTTGCAAGATCAGCGACTACCGCATCTTCGCTTTTGCTTAAAGATTTAAGGCTTTCAGTATCTCCTGAAAGTGCCGCTCTTTTTAATCGAAAAAGCTGCGAAAGCTTGGGACTGCTCTCTTCAAGACTCTTCAGCGCCGAAGAGTCATTCGGATTCTCTTGCAGTTTCAGAAGTGCTGCGTTGGCCGCTTCTACCCTCTTCTCTTTAAGATACCCCATCACTCCGTAGCCGATCGCCCCTACAACCAAAATCAGCGTCAGGAAAATGATAGCAATCTTGTTTCTTCTATAGAAGCGTTCTACTTTTATCAACCCCGCTAGAAGCTTCTCATCCTGTGTGAACTCCTCTTTTGCGAACTCCATCTGCTCTTTGATACTCAACTGCGACTCCTGCTTAGAGGGAAAAACTATCTTCGACCCCGTTTGGATCGTTAGATGAGCCACCCTTAATTTTTAGTGTGCTATCATATCAAAACATTTGTTAAAGTGACGTTAGCGTCCCACTAAAATATAAGCTGTAGTTATCAAGAAAGGTTCAAAAGATGAAATTTGACGATGCAATGCTTCAAAAACTAGAAAAGCTCTCTATGCTCAAAATAGAGGAAGAAAAGAGAGAGGGTATGATAGAGGAGCTTGAAAAGATAGTCGGATTCGTCGATATACTCGGCGAGTTAGATACTGAAGGGCTCGACCCATCTTTCAGTACACTCGAAGGCGGAACTCCGATGAGAGATGACACCCCTGATGAAGATCCTCAAATTCGTCAGATAATTCTAAAAAACGCTCCAGACTCTAAAGATGACTACTTCGCAGTTCCAAATATCATAGAGTAGAGTCGAAAATTGAAATTGAAACTGTACGGTATAAAGAGCTGCGATAGTGTCAGAAAAGCTCTGAAATTTCTCAAATCGGCTGAAATCGATTTCCAATTTGTCGATATTAAGAGTGAAAGCGTCGAATGCGAGACGATAGAGAAGTGGCTCAAACAGGTCTCTATAGATAAGCTCTTCAACAGTCGCGGAACAACCTATCGGAAGCTTGGACTCAAAAATCTAAACCTTGACGAAGAGGCAAAAAGGGAGTGGCTCTGCAGAGAGAAGATGCTTATAAAGAGGCCTGTTGCGGAGCTGGAAGATGGAAGAGTCGTAGTCGGATTCGACGAAAAAACCTACAAGGAAATCTTCAATGAGCAACATAGCGCTTGATATTCGAAAGCTTTTAAAGAACGTTGTCGCCTACAAAGCGAGCGACCTTCACTTAGTAAGCAGAAGCGAACCTCAGATACGTATAGACGGGCGACTAGTCCCCCTAAACCTTCCGAAACTCGACGGGGAGACGATAGAGGAGATGTGCTACTCCATCATAACGGAGAAGCAGAAGAAGCGATTCGAAGAGCATAAAGAGCTTGATTTTGCAATACAGATACCTGATGTAGGTCGATTTCGTGCCAACTACTACAGAACGATGGATGACGTAGCCGCTGCTTTTCGTGTAATTCCGACACACATTCCAAGCATAGACGATCTCGAAGCTCCCCAAATCTACAAAAAGCTGATTCAGAGAGAGAAGGGGCTCATTCTGGTTACAGGCCCTACCGGGAGCGGTAAATCTACCACTCTTGCGGCAATGCTCAACGAAATCAATATGACCGAGCGCAAACATATTATTACGATCGAAGATCCAATCGAGTTTGTTCATGAAAACAACCAGTCCCTCTTCTCCCATAGAAATATCGGAACAGACACCAACTCTTTCGCAACAGCACTAAAATATGCCCTTCGTGAAGATCCGGACGTAATACTCATTGGTGAGATGAGAGACAAAGAGACGATAGCGGCCGCTTTGACTGCGGCTGAAACCGGACACCTTGTTTTCGGAACACTTCATACAAACTCCGCCGCACAGACCGTTAACCGTATCATCGACGTCTTTAGCGGCGACGAACAGCCACAGATACGCGCACAGCTCTCGACTTCCCTTGTAGCGGTTATTTCACAGGCTCTTCTGCCACGAATAGGGGGAGGGCGCGTAGCGGTACCTGAAATACTCATTACAAATCCCGCCATAGCTAACCTGATACGCGAAGACAAAGTTCACCAGATCTACAGTCAGATGCAGCTGGGGCAGGGAGAAAGCGGTATGCAGACCCAAACTCAGGTGATGGTCAAGCTGGTACAGGGACATATAATAGACAAACATGAAGCACTACGATACTCGACC
>JAKIUX010000128.1 GCA_021647345.1 Hydrogenimonas sp. | reverse complement strand
TAGCCCATGCTCTTTCGCCTCAATCTCTGTCGGCTCCTCTTCGTTAAGATCTCTCATCTGCAAAATATCCGGGTGTCTGCCCAGAGCATTATCATCAAAACCCATCTTAGCATCAAGTGCAAGAAACTCTCCATCACCAGTCTTTATAAGAGGATTGATCTCTATCATCTCAGCATCTTTATCCATGTAGACATCATATAGAGCTTTTGCAAACTTTATGAATGGACCTATCTCCTCTTTTGCAAGACCGAGACCAAAAGCAAGCTCTCTGCCGTGAAAACCCTGAAAGCCTATAGCCGGATCGATATTTACCTTCACTATCTTTTCGGGAGTCTCTTCGGCAACCTTTTCTATCTCCATTCCTCCCTCAGTTGAGGCCATCATTACAGGCATCTCTGCAGCTCGATCGAGAAGCATTCCGAGATAGAACTCTTTCGCGATATCAGCACCCTCTTCCACATAAATCTTATGGACAACCTTGCCTTCAGGTCCGGTTTGGTGTGTCACCAGTGTCATACCGAGAATCTGGTCCGCAAGCTCTCTAACTTCATCGAGAGATTTCGCAAGTTTGACACCTCCACCAAGGCCGCGGCCCCCAGCATGTATCTGCGCTTTTATGACCCACAATTTTCCGCCGAGGTTTCTTGCTGCCTCCACCGCTTCGTCGGGGCTGAAAGCAACCTGTCCATTAGGAACAGGAACATCATATTCGCGGAAGATCTCTTTCGCCTGATACTCATGTATATTCATGATTCCATCCTTTTCTTTGAATTTCAGTCTTTAACTTCGTACAGCTTGCGACCCTCTTCATAGAGGTCATTTCCGTACGCGTCATTGATAACGGTAACAGGAAAGTTTTCAACTCTCAACATTCTTATCGCTTCTGGACCCAACTCCTCGTAAGCGATCACCTTAGCCTCTTTTATCAGTTTTCCAAGAAGCGCTCCTGCACCGCCGGTCGCACCGAAGTAGACAGCTTTATACTCTTTGCAAGCATCTTTGACTACCTGATTTCTTTTACCTTTGCCTATCATCCCTTTGAGACCATGTTTTATCAGTATAGGCGAATAGCTGTCCATTCTATAGCTGGTAGTAGGGCCGGCGCTTCCTATCGGCTCGCCCGGCTTTGGCGGTGTCGGCCCGACAAAGTAGATGACGGCACCGTCGAGTTGAAAGGGAAGCTCCCCTCTGTTTTCGATAAGGTCGACAAGCCGTTTGTGAGCTGCATCCCGTGCGGTGAAAATAGTTCCGGAAAGATATACGATATCACCCGCTTTCAGGTTTTTGACATCTTCGTCACTTAGCGGCGTAGTTAAGTAGTGAACCTGGCTCATCTTCTTTCCTTAAAGCGTTATATGGCTATGTCGGCTACTGTGACACTGAACATTCACACTTACCGGCAGGCTGGCGATATGACACGGGTTTTTTTCTACATGTACGGCAAGAACCGTCTCGGTTCCGCCCATTCCCATCGCACCTATTCCAAGCTTGTTTAGCTCAAAAAGAAGCTCTTTTTCAAATTCTGCCACATCTGGATCAGGATGAGGCTTGCCCGCTTCTCTAAAGAGTGCGTGTTTGCTCGAAATTGCAGCCTTTTCGAATGTACCGCCTATTCCTACACCTACAATAATCGGAGGGCACGGGTTAGGCCCCGCTTCCGATATGACATCTTTTACGAAGTCGATGACACCCTGGCGCCCTTGAGCCGGAGCGAGTACCCGAGCTCTGCTGACATTCTCGCTTCCGCCCCCTTTGGCAGCATACTCTATTTCTATCTTATCTCCTTCGACAAGATCTATATGTATGACTGCCGGAAGGTTGTACCCTATTTTATCTTTTAGATTCTCTCTGCTGAAGCAATCACAGGTCGAAGCTCTCAGATAACCTTCAATATACCCTTGCTCCGTACCTTCATTTATTGCATTTTTAAGAAGGCCGCCGGTGATCTTTACATCTTGTCCAACTTTGACAAAATATACGGCCAGGCCGGTATCTTGACATAGAGGTCTCTTCTCATCTTTGGCTATTTTGGCATTCTCAAGAAGCTGCTCCAAAACCTTTTTAGCAACGGGGCTCTTCTCTTTTTCGTGAGCCTCTTTGAGCTTTTTAAGAGCATCGTCAGGGAGATTCGTCGCAGTGTGAATGACCATATTTTTAACTGCTTTGACTATATCTTCATATGCTATCTCCCTCATCATTCACCCTTGAAAAAGTTATGGTTGTTAAGTGAGTCGATGAGAGATTTTACCGACTCTACAGACTTTCTGAACATCTTGCGCTCACAAGCGTTGAGTGATACGTTTATTATCTCTTCCGCGCCATTGGCGCCAATACTTACCGGAACACCGCTTACTACATCACTGTAACCGTATTCACCGTCAAGATATACCGCGCAAGGGTATATCTGCTTTGTATCTTTTATAATCGCTTCTACCATTATTGTAGTCGCTTTAGCAGGCGCATAGTAGGCAGAACCGGTTTTAAGATACCCGACTATCTCCGCTCCTCCATGTTTGGTTCTCTCTACGATATCATCTATCTCTTCATCAGTCAAAAGATCGTTGAGAGGAACGCCCGCAACGGTAGAGTAGCGAGGAAGCGGCACCATATCGTCACCGTGTCCTCCCATAACCGAAGCCCTTATCTGACCCGCTCCGTAGCCGAGTTTTTCCTGAATGAAGTAGGCCATTCTGGAGCTATCGAGTATGCCGGCCATTCCAAGAATTCTATTTCGCTCGAAACCGCTCTCTCGCAAAGCCACGTAGGTCATAGCATCGAGAGGGTTTGAGACCATGATGATTATTGCGTTTGGCGAGTAAGTCTTAATATCGCGAACGACCTCTTTGGTAATCTCCGCATTTTTAAGAAGCAGATCGTCACGGCTCATACCGGGAAGCCTTGGGCTTCCGGCTGTTACGACAACTACATCGCAATCTTTCAACTGGCTCGGCTCTTCAGCCACCGAAACGATCGTATGGCTTCTGGCAGCTGCTGCCGCCTGGCTCATATCTAGTGCTTTTCCTTTGGCAATATCAATTTTATTGTCACGCAGAATGATCTCATGACATACACCGTTCATGGCAAGAATAAATGCCGCTGTGGAGCCGACGTTTCCTGCTCCCACTATTCCGACACGTTTTCCTTTTCCCATTGGCAATCCTTTTTATCTATTTTTTCAGCCTGCCGTCTCGGGAGACTTTGAGTTTTTTTCAATTTGAAGGGACTATGAAGATAAACGAATAAAACTTCTTCTCAAAGCTTTATCCACCTATCTTTTTCCCCGCCAAAGGCGGAGAAAAGATCGCAATTATGCGATAGAATCTATTATTTTGTTGAGCGTTTCGCTCGGGCGCATAGCCTTTTCGGCTTTTTCATCATCCATATGGTAGTAACCGCCGATATCCTGAGGCTTACCCTCGGAAGCGAGGATTTCGGAAACGATCTTCTCTTCATTGGCTTTGAGCTGGTCAGCTATAGGAGCGAAGTGAGCCGCCAAGTGAGGAACTTTGTTCTGCTTTGCTAGCTCATCCGCCCAGTACATCGCAAGATAGAAGTGGCTTCCTCTGTTGTCGAGCTCTCCGCACTTTCTTGAAGGAGATTTACCGTTATCAAGAAGAGTACTTACAGCATCATTGAGAGTTTCGGAGAGAACCTCGGCCATTTCGTTCTCATACTTTCTCGATGCATGCGCAAGAGACTCCGCAAGAGCAAGGAATTCGCCGAGAGAATCCCAGCGAAGATGTCCCTCTTTCAAGAACTGATGAACATGTTTGGGAGCTGAACCGCCGGCACCTGTTTCAAAGAGTCCTCCGCCTGCAAGAAGCGGTACTATAGAGAGCATTTTAGCACTTGTTCCAAGCTCAAGAATCGGGAAGAGGTCTGTCAAGTGGTCACGGAAGACGTTTCCGGTAACAGATATCGTATCTTTGCCTTCTCTGATTCTTTTTAGAGAGTATCTCATAGCATCTACAGGCTTCATGATTTCGATAGTCAAGCCTTCGGTATCGTGATCTTGCAGATATACCTTTACTTTTTTTATA
Organism: Hydrogenimonas sp.; assembly: GCA_021647345.1. Classification (GTDB taxonomy): domain Bacteria; phylum Campylobacterota; class Campylobacteria; order Campylobacterales; family Hydrogenimonadaceae; genus Hydrogenimonas. The sequence goes on along the minus strand of JAKIUX010000128.1, from coordinate 332 downwards.
AGCTCTGCATCGTGAGCTCTATCTTCATCGAGCCAGAATATTGCCGGAGCTCCGCTTAGGCGTGCGCGCTCAACAGCCAAGCGTACCCAGTCTTTAATTGGAAGATCTTTTGTCTGGCAAGCTCTCCAAATATCGCCCTCTTCTACCGGATTTTCTGTCAATAGATTGCCATCGGCATCGACAACGCGTATTATTCCCGTTCCAGGTGCTGTAAAGGTTTTGTCGTGAGAGCCGTACTCTTCCGCTTTTTGAGCCATAAGTCCTACGTTCGAGACGCTTCCCATAGTGGTAACATCGAACTTGCCGTTGGCTTTACAGTCAGCAATTACCTC
>JAKIUX010000127.1 GCA_021647345.1 Hydrogenimonas sp. | reverse complement strand
ACACCACGCTGTCCAAGCGCAGGTCCGACCGGTGGTGATGGGTTCGCCTGACCGGCAGGGATCATCATCTTGAACTTTTCAGTTATCTTTTTTGCCATTGGTTCTTCCTTTGTTAAATTTGACCGAACAGGGTCTTAGATGATCTTCTCTACTTGCGTGTAGAGAATCTCGACTGGGGTGTTTCTACCAAAGATCGAAACATTTAACTTCAGCTTTCCGTGGTCAAGATCATACTCTTCAACCATGCCGGTAAAGTTTGCGAAAGGTCCTTCGACAATCCGAACCATCTCGCCGGGTTCGAAAGAGATCTTCGGTTTAGGTGCCGCTCGGTTCTCAACTTTGTCAAGTATATTCGCAACATCTTTTTCACTGAGCGGGGTCGGTTTTTTCGACTCACCGATAAACCTTGAAACCCTTGGCAATGATTGAATTTTATGCCATAAGTCAGTATCGAGATCCATCTTGGCAAAAACATAACCGGGGTAGAGAGATCTTTCGCTTATCTTCTTCTCTCCGTTCTTTACCTCGATAACATCTTCAGTGGGAACTACTATCTCTTCAATCTTATCTTCGATACCCAGTTGTTCCGCCATGCTCTCGATAGCTCTCTTTACACTCTGTTCACTCCCCGCATAGGTTTGAATCGCATACCATTTATGTGCCATAAAAACCCCTTTATTTAGATCAGAGCAGAGAGAGATGCGGACATAATTACATCAATCAATGCAAGGAAAAGTGCTACGACAGTAACCACAACGAAGACAGCAAAAAAAGCTTGTCTAACTTGCAGTTTTGTCGGAAAAATTACTTTAGATAACTCTATTTTCGCATGGTTTATATAACTGATCAGTTTTTCCATGAAATTTCCTTAAAGTGGCAGGGCAGGAGGGACTCGAACCCCCAACACTCGGTTTTGGAGACCGATGCTCTACCATTGGAGCTACTGCCCTGTAAAAAAGCCAAACCCATATGGTTTAGCTTTTAAGTTTCACCTCTTTGTGAAAAGTGTGCTTATTGCAGCGCGGACAAAACTTTTTTGTCTCAAACTTTTCTGTGTGAGTTTTAGAGTTTTTGGTCGTAGTGTAGTTAATCTCACCGCACTCACTGCATTTGAGTCCAATTTTGATTCTCATCTTCTTTTATCCTTAAAGGCAAAGGCGGCATCAGCCGCCTTTAAATTCGTTAATTATGCGAGGATCTTAGAAACAACACCTGCGCCGACTGTTCGTCCGCCTTCACGAATCGCGAAGCGAGTTCCCTCTTCCATAGCGATCGGTGCTATAAGCTCAGCAGTTATCTTGACATTGTCGCCAGGCATAACCATCTCTGTCCCTTCTGGAAGAGTAATCGCACCTGTTACGTCAGTTGTACGTACATAGAACTGCGGGCGATAACCGTTAAAGAATGGTGTATGGCGTCCGCCTTCCTCTTTCGTAAGTACGTAGATCTCAGCTTCGAACTTAGTATGAGGAGTTATGGAGCCGGGCTTACAAAGAACCATACCGCGCTCAACTTCCTCTTTTTTAGTACCTCGAAGAAGAACACCGCAGTTGTCACCGGCTTCACCGCACTCCATCTCTTTGCGGAACATCTCAACACCTGTAACAGTAGTCTTTTGAGTGTCGCGAATACCGACTATTTCAATCTCATCACCTACACACACTTTACCGCGCTCGATTCTTCCTGTAACGACCGTACCGCGTCCAGAGATAGAGAAGACGTCTTCGATAGGCATAAGGAAGTCTTTGTCTGTTTCACGCTCAGGAGTAGGAATATACTCATCTACAGCGTTCATAAGCTCAAGTATCTTTTCGCTCCACTCGCCGAGTTGACCAGCTTTAGCCTCTTCGAGTGCTTTAAGTGCAGAGCCTGCGATTACAGGAGTATCGTCGCCGGGGAAGTCATACTCGCTGAGTAGTTCGCGAATCTCCATCTCGACAAGCTCGAGAAGCTCTGCATCGTCAACCCTATCTGCTTTGTTCATGAAAACGACGATGTAAGGAACGCCGACCTGTCGTGAAAGAAGGATATGCTCACGTGTCTGAGGCATCGGGCCGTCTGCCGCTGAAACAACAAGAATCGCTCCATCCATTTGAGCGGCACCTGTAATCATGTTTTTAACATAGTCGGCGTGGCCAGGGCAGTCTACGTGTGCGTAGTGGCGCTTGTCAGTCTCATACTCAACGTGAGAAGTGGCGATGGTAATACCGCGCTCTCTCTCTTCAGGAGCGTTGTCGATCTGATCGTAATCCATCAGCTCGGCGTCCCCTTTTGTTGCCAAAACTGCAGTAATTGCTGCAGTCAGTGTAGTTTTACCGTGGTCAACGTGACCGATTGTACCAATGTTAACGTGCGGCTTGGTTCGTTCGAATTTTTCCTTAGCCATAAGTGTCCTCCGTAAAAGATTTAAATATAGGGTACCTCTGCAAATATTCCATTTTATTTTATACGCCCCGTCGGCAAAGCCGCCGGGGCTACGCTGACGCTATGTCCGCAACGCCCGCTGGCCACGTGCAGATAACATAAAATAGAACATTTACAGAGGCACCCTGCCAAAATGTGCGCCGTATTATACCAGAGTTTTTGTCAAAATCTGCTTTTGTGCTCCGTCGCCTTTCAAATCTTATAGATTTGACCGACTCGTGGAGCCCAGAAGCGGGATTGAACCGCCGACCTCTTCCTTACCAAGGAAGTGCTCTGCCACTGAGCTATCTGGGCATGATTGTCTGCTAGGAGTGAATTATCAAAGGGGAGTGTATCTTCACTTTTCATAATATTAAACAAAAAGTAAATATCGTCCCTTTTTCGATTGCGAGAATCAAAAACTTCAGCTCCCAGATTTTGAATGGAGCGGGAAACGGGACTCGAACCCGCGACCCTCAGCTTGGAAGGCTGATGCTCTAGCCAACTGAGCTACTCCCGCATCCAAATTTAGACTGGTGGTGGGAGGAGGATTCGAACCTCCGAAGGCGAAAGCCAGCAGATTTACAGTCTGCCCTCGTTGGCCACTTGAGTATCCCACCGTCATTGTCGTTTTCTGGTACAAACACTGACGAAAAAATGGAGCCGGTGATGGGACTCGAACCCGCGACCTGCTGATTACAAATCAGCTGCTCTAGCCAACTGAGCTACACCGGCGTTTAAAATCGGAGTGCAATTTTAATATCTTTTTAGATCATTGTCAAGGTTTTTTCAGGCAAATACTAAAATTCCTCGTCATAGCCATCCCTCTTTTTTCGGCTATAGCTTCTTTTCCTTTTCGATTTTCTTATCAGATTTGCCTCGTGTGTAATCTTTGCGGCTATCTCATCCGCATCAAGTCCGCTCTCTTTAAGTTCTTCGCTTAGACGCACAAAACTCTCAAGCCTCTCGAAGTAGTCACTATAAAGCTTCACTTTTTCGACCTTTTGAAGCCTCTTTAAGCCATTATCAACCAGCTCTTCAAACTTATTCCTCTCAAACCCATCTTGCATAGAGTACCCAACCAACCTGTTGAGATAGCGCTCTAGCTCTCTTCTGTATCTTGTCTGAAGATATTTTTCTCTTCTCTTTTCATCCACCTCTCTATCCTTACCGAGAGCGCCTCTTGTTCACATCGACATGATAAACCTCCGGCGCCTCCTGTTCATACCACATTGCCCTTACGATCTCATTGGCCGCTTGATCGTAACCGCTCTCTTTTGCAACCCCAAGATACTTCTTGCCGCTAAAACATTTTTCAAGAAGATCCATCTCATCCATATCGGTTCTTAAAGGCTCTTTGCATCCGCTCTCAAGCTTCGCCATAAACCAGAGTGACAGAAACTCTGGAGAAAACCTGTTCAAGACCTCTTTGCTAAACTCTTCGAACTCCTCTTTTTGGCTATTTTCAAACTCTTCTACAACAAGAGTTACGGCACGGCCCATCTCTTTTATCGGAACACTCTGAAATACCGCTTCCGCAGCTCTTTTTCCTTCAGTATACTCAGCTCCCAAAAAGATTCTAGCCGATCTGTCCTCTTTTCCGAAGCGGTTCGAGCGCAGTCCGACTATGCCTATATCTGCATGTTTATGTCTTCCGCACCCTTTTTAACATCCTGAAAACCCTACAATAACGCCATTTTTTTCTATCTCTTCCTGCGGGAGCATATAGGACTCATCTTTGATACTCCAGTAAGAGAAGGGGCAGTACTCGCTTCCGGCGCAAGCCACTACCGTAGGGGCCGTTTTACGGTGCTCAAACGGCACCCTTCTCTCTTTGAGACCCAAAATATATATCTGCTGATCTATCCCCAGTCTCACCTCGGCCCCGCTCTCTTTCACAAAGCTTGCTATCGCTTCAAACTCCTCTGCGTTTACAACGCCATAATCGGTTCTATATCTGTAGCCAAACTCTCCATCAGCCAACTCTTCAAAA
>JAKIUX010000126.1 GCA_021647345.1 Hydrogenimonas sp. | reverse complement strand
GTACTTAGAAACGAGTAGCTGTTTTGCGCTACTCGAATATTTTGAATGGAAGCGTCAAGGTTCGCTCCAGTATATTTAGAGGCGCCTTTATAAGATCTTTCGTTGCTTCCGTCTCTACTTTCGGATTTTCCATTGCCCCTTTTATCTTCAGAGTTACGGCAAGCGTTCCGTCATCGCCGAATATTATGTAGCCGGCTATTGGAATTTTGCTAAGAACGTTGGTCAGGCTCTCCATGAAGTGTATCTGAAGCTTCATCGCTACCATGCCGGTGTTGAAGTCGAGGCTTCCTTGCCCTGTGATCTGGGCACTGTAGCCCTCTATGACGATCTTTTTGAAAAATAGCCGCTCATCTTTGTAGCGGTAGTCTATAGCTCCTCTTTTGATTTTGAAGCCGCTCTTGCTGAAGCCCGGGTTTTTTAGTGTGAGAATTGCCGGTATCGTATTGAGTGTAGCGAGCAGATTGTTGTAGAAGGCGGTCTCTGCCCACAATGTATCTCTCATAAGTATGGTGCCGTTGAAATCATCCAAAGTTCCGATAGCATTGAAATCAAAACTTCCGCCTTTTAGCTGATTAAGCGTGGTGAGAGATTTTATTGTACGGTCAGAAAGACTCTTACCCGCTATGTTTATGTTTTTATTCTCTACAACTCCCCTTATCTCACCTTTGTCATGCATGGTCTCAAACTTCAGTATCAAAGGGTCGGTCTCGACACGAAGATTGTAAAATTTGCACGGAAGTTCGATCTTTTTATAGCGTATCTTGCTATCATGCCCCTCTATATAGAGCAGATGCTGTGAACTACTCTTTTTATTCTCTTCTCTTCCTTTTATGTAAGGTTTAATAAAATTTAGCAGAGCATCGGCATCTATATCTATCTTCTTGATGTTGAAAAAGGTTCTATCTCTCTGGGCAACTATCGATATAGAGTCATTTACGCGAATATGTGTCTGGTTCTCTTTCGATTCTGCAAATATCTCGAACTCATCTATGCCGCTTGCATTGAGACTCAATATATTGTTGGGGTATTTCACTCTCCCTTGCGCTTTAAATCCAGGCTTTTTATAGTCCACTTCGATACTGCCGCTCTCTATTGGCTTCAGAGGACCTTGCAAGTAGGGTTTGACGCTTTTAAGATCTGCAGTTTCAACATGCAGTCCGCCCCCTTTTTTGTAGATTATATCTGTATCGAGTGTCGGGATGCGAAAATCTACATCTTTAGCGAAGTTCAGCAGCACCTTTACATTGGTGTCGTTCATTTCGAAAATCGGAATATCTTTATAACTGTATGATAGGCTATTGACGATTACATCGAAGCTTCCCTCTCTTTTATGAAGATCTATTGTGCCGCTCAGATTGGCGTCTAGGTAAGGGGCGAACTCTATTTTGCAAGGCTTTACATCTATAGTCGCGTTCCTGGAGACAACATGCAGATTTTTTACAGGCAGCGGTACAACATTATCGAAAAGAAGTTTGGTGTACTTTGACCTGTAATCTCCTCTGTAGCGTGTTACTTTACCATCTACTAGTTTGACAGAAAAATCAACTACGGCATCTGTGACTCCTTCAGTCTGAACAAAAGGCAGATCTATACCGTATGCGCCAAGAAGCTCCCTGATTGAGTCATCTACCTTATCTTTTAACACAATATGGGCGTCAAGCTCAGCTTTTGCGTTTGTAAGATCTCTAATCTGAACACTGCTTCCGACAAGTTTTTTACCCTCGTATCTGGGGCTGTAGAGTTTGAAAGATAGTGTGTCTTTTTTTAGAGTTACATCTATTTGAGGCGTTGTAACTGGAGGAAGATCTTTGTGAAAGTGTATCTGCGCATCGAAAGCGGTTGCAAAAGCCTCAAGCTCTTTTGGGTCGAAATCTATCGAACCATCTTTTTTAAGAAAAAATCCCCCTCTCATATAGTGTAGCAGATATCTTTTTGCAGGTATCTTGGGATAGATCCAAACTTTTATATCTTCAGGAGGATCGATGTAGTCGACAAGCGGTTTTATGGAACTGCACGGGTCTGAGTCTATCTCGAAAGAGACATAATCTCTTTCGTGGCTAATATTGAAATCTCCGTGCATACCAAACCCATTGTAGCTCCCTTCTCCTCTCCAGATTTTCTCTCTAAAATCGTATTGGAATCTTCCGAGCAGATCGATACCGGGATCTTTTATTAGAAGCTTTCTTACATCTGCGTCGAGTATCTTTTTGGAAGGGTCGTACGATATTTTAGACGCGATTTGAAGTGTGTCTGTATCGAAATAGAAGGTATTATCACTGTAAAGAAGATGAAAAGCCCTTTTGCCGACGATAAGGTTTTTTATGTAGACTCTGCTAAAATAGTTGGGAAGATATTGAATGAGTGTGCCGACTCTCTCTACCTCACCGGCTGTCTTTGCAGGTGAGTTCTCTTTCTCTATTTCGACTCTCTCTATAGAAATTTCCAGCTTTTTATCGAGTTTTATGTAGAATTGGGAGATATTTACCCCTGGTAGAGAGATATTGGGTATTGTAAATCCAGATGTAAGGGCAAAGAAGAGAGTGATGACGGCAAGTGATAAAAGAAGAAAGATTTTAAGTATAGTAGAGTGGATCAGTTTGGTTGTCGTTATAATCATATTGTCGCTCTGCTATTATCTCATTCAGCCGGTAAGTACAAGTAGAGTGGTTTACATGCCTGCCGGTTCGGTGGCGTCGATTATATCATATCTTGATAGAAACGGCATGGATATGAACGCTCTGGATAGATATATTTTGAGGTTGTACGGATATCCTCAGAAGGGTTGGATAGACATAGGTGCAACGAAGCTCGCAAAGGGGGATCTCTTTTACAAGCTGACCCATGCAAAAGCGGCTATGACGAAGGTTACTCTGATACCTGGTGAAACGCGTGAAATCTTTTTTGATGAGCTTTCGAAGAGCTTGGGTCTCGACAAGAGGAGGCTCGATGAGGCATACAACAACTATTCGCCCTATCCTGATGGCGTCATATTCCCTGAAACATACTATATACCGCTCGGAATAAGCGAAAATCATCTTGTCTACTATTTGGTGAAAAAATCTCTTGCGAGACACGAAGAGCTAGCGAAAAAATTTTTCGGCATATACAACCGGAAAAAATGGTTTCGATATGTAACGATCGCATCTATAATTCAGAAAGAGGCTGCCGATGAGAAGGAGATGCCTCTCATCTCTTCCGTTATCTACAATCGCCTAAAAAGGAGAATGCCGCTTCAAATGGATGGAGCCCTTAACTACGGGCCATATTCTCACAAAAAGGTGACAAAAGCCCGCATACTTAAGGACACTACGCGTTTTAACACATACAAATATGGAGGTCTTCCTCCTTACCCTGTGGGGAGTGTATCGCTTGCAGCACTTAAAGCCTCGGTAAAACCGGCAAAAACGGAGTATCTATATTTTGTTAAGGGAAAAAATGGAAAGCATATATTTACGAAGAGTTACAAATCTCACTTGAGAGCTATAAAAAGTGGGAAAAAATGAAACAGTTGTATCGGTTGGATATCTATTATCAGACTATTAATAGTCAACTAAAAGATTGACTGCTACTATAGAATCTACAAATCACATAAGGAGAGAGTTATGGCATCAGCCCCTAAGATTATCTGGACAAAAATTGATGAGGCACCTGCTCTGGCTACATATTCGCTTTTTCCTATTGTAAAAGCGTTTACAAAAGTAGCCGGTGTGGAAGTAGAGCAAAGAGATATATCGCTGGCTGGACGAATTATCGCCCAGTTTCCTGAAAGACTCACGGAGGAGCAGCGCATAGATGATGAGCTTGCAAAACTTGGTGAGCTTGTCAAGAAGCCTGAAGCAAACATTATTAAGCTTCCAAATATAAGTGCTTCAATTCCTCAGCTTAAAGCGGCCATAAAAGAGTTGCAAGAGCATGGCTACAACCTTCCCGATTTTCCTGAAGAGCCCTCTACTCCTGAAGAGGAGGAGATAAGAGCTCGCTACGCGAAGTGTCTCGGTTCAGCGGTAAACCCTGTTCTTCGCGAGGGAAACTCAGACAGACGAGCGGCAAAAGCTGTTAAAGAGTATGCTAAGAAGAACCCTCACTCAATGGGAGATTGGAGTGAAGATTCAAAAACTCATGTCTCTTGGATGGATGACGGCGACTTTTACGGTTCAGAACGATCAACAACTCTCGACAAAGAGACAGTGGCTCGAATTGAGTTTGTAGATGCCGACGGAAATGTGCAAGTTCTTAAAGATGAACTAAAGCTTCAGAAGGGTGAAGTTCTCGACTCTTCAAAAATGAGCAGAAAGCTTCTAAGAGACTTTTATGCAAAACAGATAGAGAAGGCAAAAGAGGAGGGTGTTCTTCTTTCGCTGCACCTCAAAGCTACGATGATGAAGGTATCGGACCCGATTATGTTCGGTGACGCTGTCGAAGTTTATTATAAAGATGTATTCGA
>JAKIUX010000125.1 GCA_021647345.1 Hydrogenimonas sp. | reverse complement strand
TTCCGTCCTCTTCGTTCTCTTGCGCCCCTTTCTGCAGTTGGTCTCATAGATCCTTTCTTCCCTGCTCAACTACAGGGGTTTGTAGAATTTTATCTTCATTAGTGCAGTAAAACTCTATACCCTTGTCGATCATCTCTTCAAGCAGTTCGTCGCTGACGTCGTCGGGCTCCATTTTAAGCTTCTCCTCTATGCACTTAACCACAGCCATTCCGACAACTTTGGAGTAGGGGTGGTTTCTTACCATAGAGCGTAGATTCGGGTGTTTCGCAACTATTGTTTTAACTACGCGAGATGTTAGTTCGTTGCTCATTTCGACTCCTTTCTTTAAAATTGAAGTATCTGAAAAATTAGAAATCGAGCGAAGGTTTCAAACGTTAGCTTCGCTAAAAATCTCATCTTGCTTGAGTGAGGTTTCGTAATTTTTCAGAGCTGACAATTGTGCATCTGCCGTTTTTAAAGACCAATATCGGTAAAAGCCGACAAAGTTTAAAAGTTGCCAAATACACAAACAGATGGTATTCAAAGAGTGTTACAGATCGGTATCGACTCAAAGTTGGCTGTTAAGCGGCAGACCCAAACGGTAGAACTTATATTATATCTAAGTTTTAATGAACTTTCAAGCTGTTTTAAAAGAGCTTTTTTGGTAAAATAGCGAAACTATTACTCTTCAGGAACGGTATGCAAGAAAACAGATCTATATACTCGCTAAAAACTCTTCTTATATTTATTGCGGCTATCACGCTTTACAGGCTTTTTATACTGACACATATAGAGATAGACCTTTACGCTGACGAAGCCTACTACTGGGGGTGGGCGCAGCATTTTGACTTTGGCTACTACTCCAAGCCTCCGATGGTTGCATGGCTTATAATGATAGGTACATCACTTTTCGGCGACAGCTTCGTAGGTATAAAGGTGATGTCGCTGATAGTCTATATTTTTACCACCGTAAATATCTATTTTCTGGCTAAAGAGCTTTTCGACAATGAAGAGATAGCCCTCTTTAGCGGCATCGCTTTCATCACTCTTCCGGCAGTTTGGCTGTCGTCTCTAATTATCTCGACCGATGTTCCGTTCCTATTTTTCTGGTCGCTCGGGATGCTCTTTTTCATAAAGGCGCTCAAAAGCGACAGGTGGAGCCACTGGCTCGTTACCGCCGTAGCGGGCGGAGGCGGCCTTCTAAGCAAATATACGATGATCATATTCGTAGTTTCTGCTTTTGCCTATTTGATCTTTTCGAAAAGATATCGCCGACATCTTAAGAATCCGAAGCTATACGCGACAATGGCTATAGCGGCGTTGATCTATCTGCCGAACCTCTACTGGAACTACACGCACGAATTTGTAAGCTTCAAGCATACCGAAGATAACGCCCACTTGGAAGGGCCTCTTTTTCACCCTTTGCGTATGCTGGAGTTTCTCGGGGCTCAATTTGGCGTCTTCGGACCTATACTCTTTGGATGGCTGCTAACCATTCTCGCAAGGGTGAGAAGATATAAAGATAGTGAGCCTCTCTACATGCTATGGTGGTTCATAGTGCCATTTTTTGCCTTGATTCTTACTATAAGCCTTCTCTCAAGAGCCCATGCGAACTGGTCTGCTCCTATGTATGTCGCATCGACACTGCTGGTGGTATCTTGGTTGATTCAAAAAAATAGAAGAGGGTGGCTATATGGGGCGATAGCTCTTAATATCTTACTTGGTCTATCTCTTTATCACTATCACGATCTTGCGAAAGCGGCAGGTGTGGAGCTTACCAGAAAAACCGACCCCTATAAGAGAGTTCTAGGTTGGAGCGAGCTTGGAGAGCAGGTGGGTGAGATATTGAAGAGACACCCGGATGCCAAGCTCCTAAGCGATGATAGAAAGACGATGGCAGAGCTGATATACTACATAAAGCCCCACCCGTTCGATGCTGTAAAGTGGAACCCACGCCATACACTGCTTGACCATTACGAGCTTACCACCGATATTAAAGAGCATATTGGCGAAAACTTCATCTTCGTCACTTACAGAAAGAGTATTAAAGATATAGAGAGAAGCTTCGAGTCCGTCGAGATGTTGAAACGTATTGAGATACCGCTCTATAAAGATTATAAAATGGTCTATTATGTATACTATCTGAAAAATTTCAAAGGCTACAAGTGAAAATAAGTGTCGTAGGAACCGGTTACGTCGGTCTGGTAACAGGAACATGTTTTGCGGAGATGGGAAACAGGGTCATCTGCGTAGATATTGATGACAAGAAGATCGAAAACCTTAAAAGAGGGGTGATCCCTATCTACGAGCCTGGGCTTGAACCGATGGTCAAAGAGAACTATGAGAAAGGCACACTCGATTTCACAACCGATATAAAGTATGCTCTTGAAAATAGCGAAATCCTCTTCATCGCCGTCGGAACTCCGCAGGGGGAGGATGGAAGTGCAGATCTGCAGTATGTGCTTAAGGTTGCCGAGCAGATAGGTGCCAACATGACCCATGAGATGATAGTAGTGGATAAATCTACCGTTCCCGTAGGAACAGCAGACAAAGTAAAAGCCGTAATAGAGAGAGAACTTTCAAAGAGGGGAGAGAAGATACCCTTTCATGTTGTCTCTAACCCGGAATTTCTAAAAGAGGGAAGCGCTATAGAGGATTTCATGAAGCCAGATCGTGTCGTCATAGGTGCAGAGAGTGAAAAAGCTAAGGAGGCTATGAAAGAGCTATACGCACCATTCACCCATAACCACGAGCGATTCATAGCTATGGATGTAAGAAGTGCTGAGATGACCAAGTATGCGGCAAACGCGATTCTCGCTACAAAGATCAGCTTTATGAACGAAATAGCGAACATTTGCGAAAGGGTAGGCGCAGATGTGAATAAGGTAAGAGTCGGCATAGGCAGTGACAGACGGATAGGCTACAGCTTCATATATCCTGGGTGCGGCTATGGCGGAAGCTGTTTTCCAAAAGATGTGCAAGCACTCAATAAAATAGCTCTCGATGCCGGGTATGAACCAAAGATAATCCAGGCTGTGGAAGAGGTAAACAGAGAGCAGAAGAGGGTTCTTGCCAAGAAAGTACTAAGCAGGTTCGGAGAGAATTTGAGCGATAGAGTATTTGCGGTATGGGGGCTGAGCTTTAAACCAGAAACTGATGATATGAGAGAGGCGAGTTCCATAACCGTCATAAACGAATTGACAAAAAGGGGAGCCAAGATAAAGGCGTACGACCCAAAAGCCATGGATGAAGCAAGAGAGCACTACCTAAAAGGGAATGAAAATGTCGAGTATGTCAAAAGCAAATATGATGCGCTCGACGGTGCCGATGCGATGCTTCTTGTTACGGAATGGAAAGAGTTCAGAAGCCCCGACTTCAAAGAGATGAAGCAGAGGCTTAAAACCCCGATCATATTCGACGGCAGAAACCAGTTCAACAGAGAAAAGATGCGAAAAAAGGGGTTTGAATACTATCAGATCGGGGTTCCTGACTCCATATGAGAAGTTCCGCTATAGACTACGACTCTTTTTTGGAGCGTTATGCACCATTCATCATGGCGCTACTGATATTTTTGAGTTTCTACTTTAACCTCGGTTCGGTTCCTCTTTTCGATCTCGATGAGGGGGCTTTTAGCGAAGCGACTCGCGAGATGCTCCTCTCCGGCGATTATATAACTACCTATCTTGGCGGCGAATTGAGATTCGATAAGCCAATACTCATCTATTGGCTGCAGGCTCTTAGCGTAAAGCTTTTCGGGTTAAACGAGTTCGCTCTTCGTCTCCCTTCTGCGCTTGCAGCCACTTTTTGGGCGATAATTCTATATTCTTTCAGTAAAAAAGTGTTCGATTCTAAAGTGGCACTTCTTTCTACAATCTTTATGATTTCATCTTTGCAGATAACTGTTGTTGCAAAAGCGGCCATTGCCGACGCGCTTTTAAATATGTGGATAGCCGCGAGTATGTTCTCGATACTCATATATATAAAACGCGGCGAGAAGAGGTGGCTCTACATCGCTTTTGCGGCTATTGGATTCGGAATGCTTACAAAAGGGCCGGTTGCGGTTATGATACCGGTTGCGGTAACGTTTATCTATTTTGCCATAAAACGTGATCTTATGATCTGGTTCAGATCCATCTTCAACCCTATAGGAATTGCAATATTTTTAGCCATAGCTCTTCCATGGTATTTTCTTGAGTATCAAGATCAGGGGATGAAGTTTATAGAGGGGTTCTTTTTAAAACATAATATATCTCGCTTTGAAAACTCCTTCGAGGGGCATAGCGGCTCTATTTTCTACTATATACCTGTACTTCTTGTGGGACTTATGCCCTTTAGCGGCATTCTGTTAGCATCCCTTGCGCATATTAAAAGATGGATAGAAGAGGATATGACTCTCTTTTTGGTCATTTGGTTCGCATTTGTCTTCATATTTTTCTCACTATCCGGCACCAAGCTTCCTCACTATGTCATATATGGATATACCCC
>JAKIUX010000124.1 GCA_021647345.1 Hydrogenimonas sp. | reverse complement strand
GCTTGCAGACTACGTAGAGAAAGAGGGGATAGACTTAACGATCGTCGGACCGGAAGCCCCTCTGGTTGGCGGTATTGTAGATATTTTCAAAAAAAGAGGCCTCAAAATATTCGGTCCCGATAAAAAGGCGGCGCAGCTGGAGGGGAGCAAGATATTTATGAAAAACTTTCTAGCAAGACACAAGATTCCTACTGCGCGCTACATAGAAACCGACAATATCGAAGAGGCTTTTAAGTTCATAGAGTCTCTACCTCTTCCTGTGGTGGTTAAAGCGGATGGTCTTTGTGCCGGAAAGGGAGTTATTATAGCTCCTACTCACGAGGAGGCCAAAAGAGCAGCTTCGCAGATGCTAAGCGGGAAATCTTTCGGAGAAGCGGGTACAAAAATAGTGGTAGAGGAGTACCTCGACGGTTACGAACTCTCGCTTTTTGCCATATGCGACGGAAAGGATTTTGTGATACTGCCTGCGGCTCAGGATCATAAGAGGCTTCTTGATAACGACGAGGGGCCGAATACCGGAGGAATGGGAGCCTACGCCCCCACACCTCTTATCGACGATGAGCTATATAAAAAGATTGAAGATCGCATAATTCGTCCTACCGTAGAGGGAATGGCTGCTGAAGGTATGCCTTTTGAGGGTGTGCTTTTTGCAGGTTTGATGATAGTAGATGGCGAACCATACACGCTTGAGTTCAATGTCAGATTCGGCGATCCGGAGTGTGAAGTGCTGATGCCGCTTTTAAAGACTCCGGCGGGGGAGCTTTTTGACAAAGCGGCATCAGGACGACTGAGTGAGTTAAAAGTGGAGTTTTCAGAAAAATTTGCGGTCGGAGTTGTCATGGCCAGCAAAAACTACCCCTATAAAAGCAGCGAGCCCGCCGAGATCATAGTTGACAAGATAGTCCATACGGAGCTTGCCGAAAAGGCGCATATCGACTATGCCGGTGTTAGCCTTATAGATGGGAAGCTGATGGCCACAGGGGGCAGGGTGCTTGTATGTGTCGGTCTTGGTGATAGCATAAAAGAGGCGAGAGAGAATGCCTATATGCTCTGCGGGCAGGTCCATTTTGCCGGAAAGCAGTGCAGAAGCGATATCGCCTATCAGGCGCTGCGGAATTTGTGATCTGCCATGCAAGAAGATGACTTCTACCGCCCTAATGAGCCTGACCTTGCCCCTTTGGGGCGTCGTGCAGCTGCATACGCCATAGACGATATTCTAATCAGTATAATTTTTGTAATTATGCTTTGGGAGCCGATCTCGGCAGCTCAGAGTGCCGAAGAGATAGCTGCTCTAATGAACGGAGTATGGCTCCTTATGGCCGCTACTCAGATCATATACCATACCCTCTTTGTCTGGCAGTATGGAGCATCGCTTGGAAAAATAGCGATGAAGATAAGAGTAGCCGACGCTACTACTTTTTCTCAGCCTAGCTTTCAGTCAGCTTTTAATAGAGGTGTTTTTAGGGTTGTGAGTTCGCTGGTGTTCTATTTGGGGTTCATATGGGCACTTTTCGATCCTCGTAGAGAGGCATGGCACGATAAAACGGCATCGACTCTTGTTGTAAATGCATAAAATTCTTCTCTTTTTGGCCTGCGCAACTCTGCTTTTTGGAGCGGTGGAGGAGAAAAATGTTCAAATTTTGGCTGCTTCGGTCGAAAGAGATGGCAATGTTGTTACCGCAACAGGCGATGTAGTCGTCTATTACGGCGACAAAATACTACAGGCCGACAGAGCCAGATATGACAGCAACAGCTCTGTTTTGGAGCTTTTTGGCGATGTGGAGATGATGGAGGGGCTAAAGATGGCCTCTTTCAGCGAATATGTAAAATTGGAATTAAAAAATGATAGCGACAGCTTTGACGATATCTTCATATCCGACCTTCAAACGAGACTCTGGATGCGCGGCGATAAAGCCAAAAAGAGAGCAGATAGAGTTACTTTAGCTAAAGCATTCGTATCGAGCTGCGATGTGGTTTGCCCCGACTGGCATATGGAGTTTACCACTTTAGATTATAATATGACCACTAAATGGCTTAATATTTGGAATCCGATACTATATATGAAAGATACTCCGGTTCTCTATTTTCCATATATCGGATTTTCGACCGACAGAGAGAGAAGAAGCGGGCTGCTTCGCCCATATTTTGGAGTATCGTCAAGGGACGGCTTCTTCTATACACAGCCAATATATTTCGCTCCAGATCCGCAGTGGGATCTACAGATAGATCCGCAGATAAGAGCAGCCAGAGGAAGCGGAGTCTTCGCCACTTTCAGATTTGTTGATTCACCCCATTCCCGCGGCAAGGTAACTACCGGGTACTTCATAGATAACCTAAGCTTCGTAAAAGAGTACAATCTTAGAAACAGATCTCACTACGGATTGCAGGCTAACTACGAATCTTCAAGGGTTTTTTCGTCGCAAAATAGCGGTGAGCACGATGGACTTTATGTTGATATAACCTATCTAAAAGATCCGGACTACAAAAATCTGCAGGCATACACCACAAGCGAACTTGCAAATAGCTCTCAGGTTCAGTCGAGAATAAACTACTACTACAATACTCCCAACTACTATGGGGGTATTTATGGGAAATATTTTATCGACACCTCTCTTGCATCGAACAAAAATACGGTTCAGAGTATTCCTGTTATTCAACTCCATCGATATCAGAACAAACTTTTAGGCTGGAACGCTCTGCACTACTCTGCAGATTATCGACTAAGCAACTTCTTCACAGGTGCCGGAAAACATATTCAACTTCAAGAGATCAACGCTCCTCTTATATTTTATACAAACTTTTTAGACGGCTATCTCAATCTTTCCGTCTCGGAAAACCTCTACTACTCCTATATCGGTTACCAGAATCTTCCATCCGACGCACCCGGCAGCTACTACTCATTCTTTAGAAACTACCACAAGATAGATCTCTTCAGCGATATAGCCAAAAGGTATGGAGAGAATTTTCATACACTGCAGATGCGAATAACCTACAACAGGCCAAGTTTCAGCAATGAAAAAGGGTATATTGATCCGAGTATTTCGGTGCTACGTTCGCCAAACGAAAATATGGTGATAAGCGCGATAAACTACCTTTACGACTCAAATGCGAAAGAGTTTTTCTACTACCGTATCTCTCAGCCGGTACTCTACGAGAAGAGTGACCATAAATACGGTGATATAGAGAATGAATTCAAAATAAAGTTTTTTAAAAATTATGAATTGTATAGCAATCTTTTCTATTCATACTATATGAAGTCACTCTCTGGCGCAACCTCTCATATAAAATATTCAAAACCCGGCTATGATATAATGTTAACCCATTTCTACAAGGTTGTAAAAGATGAGAAGAGTTCCGACTTCTTTACAGTCTCAGGAACATACAGAAGCGAATCGGGAAACGATTGGTTCGCAAGAGTCTCTTACGACAATCTTGACCGAAAGGTAAGAAGATGGGAGACTGGTGTGCACTTTTTCAGACACTGCTGGGATCTGAATCTCGGAGTGAAAGATGAAAAAAGACCCATATTAACTTCTGCAGGAGCGCAGTCCATAGATAACCTGGTTTTCTATTTTCAGATAAACTTGGTTCCACTTGGCGGTTTCGAGCAGAGATTTGAACAGGAGTTTTAAATGAAAACAGAAGCAAAAGTAGGCCTCTTTGTCACTATAGGTCTAATTTTGCTCTTTGCGCTTAGTACACAAGTCAACAAATTTCAGGGACTTGGCAAAAATGGTTACGATGTTGAAGCAGTTTTAAATGACGCGAGCGGTCTTGAACCTCACGCGAAAGTTAAGATGAAGGGTGTGGAGATAGGGTATGTCAAAAATATCTCTCTTACCGGAACCAAAGTTATTGTAACCCTTTTTATCTACGAAAACGCAAAGATTCCAAGTGATTCGCAGGTACTTCTTGCGCAGGAGTCACTTCTTGGCGGAAAATATATAAATATAATTCCGGGAAATACAGATAGGTATCTTGTAAACAATGGAAAGCTTACAAAGCAAAAACCTGTTGCTTCAATGGAAGAGATGGCATCATATATTGCTGACGCGGCAGAAGTGCTAAAGGGATTTATTGCGGAACTTCGCGAGACATTTGACCCTCAAAGCAGGGAGCATCTTAGAAATACATTTGGAAAGCTTGATGCACTTACGGCAGATCTTAGAGAACTTGTTTCAAAAAATAGAAGCGGTGTTGATGATATGGTCAAAAGTATCAACGACGCTGCGGATGAGTTTGCTCAGATGTCATCTAAATTTGCCAAAAGTGCCGATACGATAAATGCTGATCTGCCTGATATTATGGCTAAGCTTGATAAGACGCTTGAAGAGTTTAAAGGAGTGGGTGGCACTCTCAACAAAAGACTTCCCGCGCTCGTAGATAAATTTGAGTCTCTTGAAGATCAATTAAACGGTGTGATAGAGGAGAATAGAAAACCTCTTAACAGTGCCTTGATATCGTTTGACGGCTTCT
>JAKIUX010000123.1 GCA_021647345.1 Hydrogenimonas sp. | reverse complement strand
TCCTTCTCTTTACCGGTATGCCTCCATCGCTTTTGAGGGCTTTTGCGATGCTTTTGATAGGGTGGATGGCTCTTTTATGGGGAGTGGAGCTGCTATCATTTTCTTTTTTGGCTTTTTGTACCGCTTTGCTTGTCGCGCTCTTTCCTCAGCTTCTTTTCTCTGTAGGTTTCTGGCTTTCGGTTAGCGGCGTATTTTTTATATATCAGTTTCTAAAAATTGGCGAAAGCCGGCCAAAATGGATAGTGGCCCTTTTAATAAACATATGGCTCTTTTTGGCTATGCTTCCTCTCGTTCACTCTCTATTTGGCACTTTTTCTATCTACCAGATTCTCTCTATTCCTTTGACACTGCTTTTTAGCATATTTTATCCTCTTGCTATGCTTTTGCATCTTACACCCTATGCCGACCTTTTCGACACAGGGCTTGCCGCTTTGCTTCAGCTGCCGGCAGATGGAAAGAGTGTTGAAGTTGTTACGCCTATTTGGCTGCTGGCTATCTATTTACTTCTCTGTGTCGCCTCTTTGAGATGGAAAGCCGCACTCTATCTTCAAGCGGGGTTTATGCTTCTTTTCTTTCTCTATCTCGTTAAGCAGGTAGCATAGCTTCTGACCGTACAAGAAGATGATCCACGATAGGTAGATCCAAAGAAAGAAAAAAAGCAGAGTGCTAAATGAGCCGTAAACTGTGGCGTATGTCTTGTTGTGCAAGGTGTAGTAGATGAATATATTTTTGCCCATATACCAAATAAGCGATGCAAAAAATGAGGAGAGCAGAGCCGCTTTAAATCTTATAACGACAGTTGTTGAGATTTTGTAAGTGACAAAAAAGAGCATCCATATGATGAGGTATGGAAAGATTGAGAGAAAATCTATGCCGCTTGTGTAGGTTGACTGGTCTAAAAAGTATTGAATCTTTACAGAAAGATATATAGAGCCCGCCAAAGCCATCGGACCGAGCGTGATGAGTGTCCAGTATGTGGTAAGAGCGTTCCAGAACCCTTTTTGTTTCGCTTTAAAGATTTTTGCGACTATATATTCGTAGTTTTGAAAAAACATTATAGAGGCAATTATGATGAAAATGAAGCCTATGACACCAAGCTTGGAGGTATTGGCTAAAAAGGTGTCTATGTAGGCAGAAACCGTCTCTTGAGAAGCCGGCATTATGTTTGAAAAGATAAAGCTTTTAATCTTTTCGTACTGTTCGCTGAAGTTTGGAAGTCTTACAATGATAGAAAAACTTACCAGCAGAAGAGGAATCAGCGTAAAAATCGTGTAGAAGCTTAAGCTTGCGGCGTAGAAAGTTATATCGGGGTCATAAAACTTTTTTAGGCTACAGTATGCTCTTTTTAAAATCTCTTTTGTTTTGTATTGCATTTTCAAATTTTATCATAAAGCGGCGTGGTGCCGCTTTGTGCTATAGCGCCATTTTACCAGGATTTAAAATGTTGTTTGGATCAAATGCGCGCTTTAAATCTCTAAAGAGCTCCATCTCCTCTTCGGTGAAGGCCATGTGCATAAACGGAGCTTTAGAGAGCCCTATACCGTGCTCGCCGCTAAGAGTTCCGCCAAGATCTACCGTAATGCGAAATATCTCCTCTATAGCTTTGTGGCCGATCTCAAGCTGCTTGGGGTCTGAACCGTCGACCATTACGTTGGTGTGAACATTTCCGTCGCCTGTATGGCCAAAGCATGGGATTTTCAGACCGTATTTGTTTGCTATATCGCTTATATGCTTAAGGAGTTCCGGAAGCATAGAGCGCGGGACTGTAATAT
Organism: Hydrogenimonas sp.; assembly: GCA_021647345.1. GTDB lineage: Bacteria > Campylobacterota > Campylobacteria > Campylobacterales > Hydrogenimonadaceae > Hydrogenimonas. The sequence continues at coordinate 2,746 of JAKIUX010000123.1, read as the reverse complement.
CTTCGTTTAGTTTCTTGTTTCCGTAAATCGTTATAGATTGGCTTGCGTTTCGGCGTGCGAACCAGAGGTCTGCAGCCTCCTTATCGTCTCTTGCTTTTTTAAACTCGCTGCAACCGTTTTCTCTAAAGACCCGCTCAATAACACCCATCTGATACTCTATCTCTTCCGGAAGATTGCCGTCAACATCTGTTATGAGTATCGCTCCGGCATCGGTAGGGAGACCTTTGGAGAATTTTTGCTCTACCGCTCTTATAGTCAGGTTATCCAAAAACTCCATAGCTACGGGAGTAACGCCGCTTGCCATAGTTTTGTAGACCGCCTCCATCGCCATATCGACACTCGGAAAGATTCCCATCGCGCTCTTTTTGAGCTTCGGTTTTGCTATGAGCTTGAGGGTTATCTCTGTTATCACCGCCAAGGTCCCTTCGCTGGCTATGAGTATTCCCGCTATGTTGTACCCGGCTACATCTTTTATGGTTCTCTTGCCGGCTCGTATGATGTCGCCGTTTGGCCTAACGGCTCTAATAGCCATGACATAATCTTTTGTTATTCCGTATTTGGCGGCTCTCATACCGCCGGCATTTTCACTGACGTTGCCGCCGATAGTGGAGTACTCCTGGCTAGCCGGGTCTGGCGGGTAGAATAGCCCCTTTGCCTCAACCGCTTTTTGCAGATCCATATTTATAACTCCAGGCTGTACTACGGCGACCATATTGTCCATATCTATCTCTAAAATTTTGTTCATATGCTTCTCAAGAGCCAAAACAATCCCGCCGTTTGTCGGAAGCGCACCTCCGGTAAAGCCGCTGCCGGCCCCTCTTGGAACTACGGCAATTTTATGCTCGTTGCAGTAGCGAACTATTTTGCTTACGTCATCTTCATCTCTTGGGAAGATAACCGCTTCTGGTTCGTATCGCTCTCTTGTGGCGTCATATGAGTAGGCTATGGTGTGCGCTTTGTCGCTGTGTAAATTATCTTCGCCTACGATCTTTGCAAGTTCGTTTAGGTGTTTTGCTTCCATTACTCTCTCTCCACCTTTTTATAAAATTTGTCAAAATCTTTCAATTTATAGCTGCTAAAGTCATAAAACGGGGGCTCAATTTCTCCAAATCGGTTGTAAAACGGTGCTATAAGCTCGCCTTCGGCAGCTTTTAGGTCGCTCTTTGCGACCCTCTTCCAGCTTATGCAGTCTATAAACGAGCTTCCATCTTTATACATAAACATGACAAGGCCAAGGTGAAATTTAGTGCATGCTTTTTGGAAGTTGTTTTTATGCGGCAGAGCGTCACGCTCACTTGCTAACTCAACGGCAAAGAGGTCAGGGTGAATGAGCGTCAACTCGGCAAGACTCTCTTTAGCTTTTTTATAAGAGGCTAAATTTGGCACTATGGGCAAGATTCTGTCATAGAGGTAGCCCAACACTACTATGTCGCCGGCTTTAGGTCTGCTCTTAATTGATGGCAGCTTATGTTGAGAGAGTGCTTTGAACGGTCTAAACTCTACCGTTGAGCCGTTTTGGTCGATCGAAGTTACAACCGCCGTTGCGATAATGGCCTCATGGCTCTTGTCGAAGCGGCGAATAACAATGCCGCTCATACCTGCTGTTAGGTTTGTTGCCTCTATGACCCCTTTTTTTGCAGAAGCCTGCTTTAGCTTGGCTGCTACCGGTGTTGGGATCTGCGAACCTGCAAACAGATAGGCCGAAAATAGAAAAAAAATTGAAAACAGAGAACGAAACATACTCTTGAAATCCTTCGCTTGCAAATTGTGCTGATTATACTCAAACCAACTTTTAAAGCGACTTTAACGCCTATTTAAGTAAAATAAGGGCTATTTTGAAATGAAGCGACTTAACTTAATGCTACGACTGTTTTATGTTACTCTATTTTGTACTCTAAGCCTCTTTGCATCCGTAGTCGAAAGGACGCCTTGGCCCCAAGGTGAGAGTTTTTTGCACTTTCTAAAAAAGCATGATATTCCCCAATCGATATATTGGGACCTTGACAAAGAGGATAAGGAGCTCTGCGAAGAGATTCGCGCCGGAGTCTCTTACTACACCATGTATGACGACAATAGAACCGTTATAGAGCAGGTGCTCATACCTATAAACGAAGAGCTTCAGATACACCTTAAAAGAGAGGGCAAGAGCTACTCGTTTGAGATGATTCCCATAGCCTACAAAGAGTTTTCTGAGACCTTTGCAATCTCCATAGAGCGCTCCCCTTATCAGGATATTATAGAAGCTACGAACAACAAAGCCTTGGCGTATGCGTTTGTGGATGCTTTTAAAAACAGTTTTGACTTTACTCGCCTTAGAAAGGGCGACAAGATAGCGATTAGATATAAAGAGAAACTTCGACTAGGAAGAACTCACGGCACCCCTATCATAGAGGCTGCTATGATAGAGAGGCGAAAAAAGCCCTATTATCTATTTAGGTTCAACGACAGATATTATGACGCAAAGGGGCGCGAGGTCGAAGGTTTCGTATTTAGAAAACCGGTAAACCGAGTGCGTATTACTTCGCGTTTTACGTTAAGGCGCTACCATCCTATTCTAAAGCGCTATCGTGCTCATTTAGGAGTCGATTTTGGAGGGCGGACAGGTACGCCCGTAATGGCCGCAGCTGACGGGCGGGTTACGTATGCCGGAAGACTCGGCGGTTACGGCAATGTCATTAAAATAAGACACAGAGACGGCTTTTTGACACTATATGCGCATCTGCATAAATTTAGAAGAGGTATAAAA
>JAKIUX010000122.1 GCA_021647345.1 Hydrogenimonas sp. | reverse complement strand
CAGATTGTACAAAAGGGCAAGATCAAACTTTAAGTTGTGGCCTAAAAAGCGTTTTTGCAGAAGCTTTTCAAGGGCTTTTTTCGCATCTTGCAAAGATATCTGAGTACCGACACCGAGGTAGTTATGAGCTACTGGAACATAGTAGGCCTCTTTTTCGTCAAAACAGAAGCTAAAACCGACAAGATCAGCACTTTTGGTATCAAGAGAGTCTGTCTCGGTATCTATTGCGACCGGCATATCATTGCCAATAGACTCTATCAACTCGAAAAGTTTCTTGCTGTCATCGATCGTTACGGCTTTGAAAGTTGTTGCCGCAGAGTCTCTCTTATTAGGAATTGGTTCACTCTTTTTAAGCCTTCTGAGAATATTTCTCATCTCGAACTTCTCAAGCTCATCTCTTATCTTCAAAAGCAGATCATCCGGAGGCATTCTAAAGGCTGTGAGGTCGCAATTGTCGAATATATCGTCTCTTAAAGTAACCAGCTCTCTGCTTCTGTAGGCATCCTCTTTATGTTTTAGAAGAAGGTTCTTGATTCTCTCGGGCTTAACCTCATCTATATGCTCGTAGATTCCGTCAAGAGTTTTAAACGATGAAAGAAGCTTGACCGCCGTTTTGGGGCCGATCCCCGGCACTCCCGGAATATTGTCGGAACTGTCGCCTATAAGAGCTTGATAATCGGTAAACTGCTTCGGATGTATGCCGTACTTCTCGAAGCAGGCAGCTTCATCTATCTCTACCTTTTTTATCGGGTCAAATAGTACCACTCTCTCATCATCTATTAGTTGATATAGATCTTTGTCGTGACTTACTATGCGAACCTTGATATTCTGCTCTTTCGCGCACTTGACCATCGAAGCTATGACGTCGTCCGCTTCGTAGTTTTCAAGGCTCAGTTTAGCCAACCCCATCTTCTCTATCCACTCTATAGCTACGGGAAGCTGCTCTTTTAGCTCAGGAGGAGCTTCCGGCCTCTGGGCTTTATAGTTAGGGTCGATCTTCTGCCTGAAGCTTGGCCCGGGAGCGTCCAAAGCGAAAAGAAGATAGTCGGTCGGATACTCCTTCTCTAGGTTATGGATAAGGTTCGCGAACCCTGTTAGAAGACCTGTCGGAAAGCCTTCGGAGTTTTTCAGCGGAGGAAGGGCGTAGAAGCTTCTGAAAAAGAAGCCGAAAGTGTCTATTACGGTCAGCGTCTTCATCTATCTAACTGTTCCACCTTTTAGCCAAATCATCCAAAATTTCACTCAACCTCTCCTCTTCAAACCCGCCTTTTATCGCAAGATTTAGAGCACGCTTGCGACTCTTATCATCGAGCGGCGCTCTTACATTGACCGCCTCTGCCGCAAGTCTCAATGCCCAAGCCTCTTCTCTCACATTGATATCTGCCTGGTTCGGCATATCTGACCAGCGAATTATATCGCAAGTCATAGAGTCGAACTCCCAATGCTGAAGCATAGCTGCACTCACTTCAGCCGTAGTCGCCCCTATATAGTTTCTCTCTATCTCTTTAATATCCCAACCGGCATCAAGCTCCGCCTTGAAGGTGGCATCTTCACCCTCTCTTAGAAGCTCGTCTGCAATAACAATTTTGCCTATCTCTTGCAGAAGTGCCAAGAGTCTAATCTTTTCTCCCCTTTTAAGGTCTATACTATTCATCCACTCTTGCGAGAAGATACTCTGAAACTGTGAAACTTTTGCCAATGTTTCACTGCTTATTCCGTAAGGAGATAGATTTGTCCTCAGCATATTTCTCACAGATAGGTTTACAACAAGATCTTTCACACTCTTCATTCCAAGAAGAGATATAGCTTGCTCCACGCTCGTTATCTCTTTTCTAAGCCCATAGAAAGCGGAATTGAGCAGTTTAAGAAGATCCGCAACAACCATAGGATCTTTCTCGACAATACCTGCAACCATCTTCACATTTACATCAGGATCGCTGAAGGCTCTTTCGATCCCCACAACTGTTTGTGGAAGCGGAGGCAGCGAACTGATCCGCTCTACAAGTCTGGAATTCATCATTCTCTACCCTTTGTGATAAATATGAACGCTCTGAAAAATCATAAATCGAACGGAGGCATTGAGATTTATTTAGTCGTTGGTCTCACGGTTAATCAAAAATAGAAAGAAGCGAAGCCTCTATCCTTCATTCAACATTTAACATTCATCATCCAACATTAAATTAGATCGGTTTTGCCTAATATCTCATCTTACCTACGTCACAGATTTCATAATTTTTCATAGTACTATAATATGCGTAAATCTATAATTACGAGCCGAACTTTACACTGCCCGGCTTGTTGCGTCTCTTTGCTCTTCTTTTTGCAGCCTCACGGTTGAAAGAGAAAATACTGTATATCGCCCATGCCAAAAAGATCGAGGCCAATATCTCATAACCGATTGCCCATAGCATGAAAAAACTTATAAAGTCACCGTTGATTATTACAGTAAACAGATCGGCTATACTCCCTTTTGCCGAAATGACCAGCATAACCAAAGTACCTACTACATAAGGGCCGAAAACAAAATACAAGGCAGCTTTTATATAGGCATATTTCGGGTCTCCGCCTACAAGATCTGCTACAGTCATCTCCTGATGCAGAAAATCGCCGTGGCTCTCGTACATCAACTCTTTATACTTTGGCATAGATTTATAGAATTTTGTCTTTTTTGCTGCCATGTGACTCCCGTTTATCTGCTTTGGTATCTGGTAGAGATTATACCGAAATGAACACTTATTGTATCATAAAGAGGCTTCCTATCAAGAGATCGAAAAAAGTTGCATTTTAACTATGCGCATTTGCAAACTTTTGCCAAAGGTGTTTCAATACACTCTCGATCGCCGCTCTTTTTCTCTTCAAGCATTTGTGCCAGAAGTTCAAAAAGCCTTTCACTGGCCTCCTCCATCGCTTTGAACTTCTCAATAATAATATCCTGGTTTTTAGGATTTAAAGAGTCGCTTGCTATAAGTATCGACTCATTTGCGTTTTTGTGCACCTCCTCATGAGGAGTCGCTATCATACTGTAAGCCTTTGTAAAACCAAACCTCTCTTTTGCATTGCCGTTCAGCCAGCGTCCAAGTCTGCACCGATCCGAACTGCCAAGAACCTCTCCACTTTGGCGAAGCACTTCTCTAAAAGCGCGTGATTTAAAGAGAATATGATCTATCTGAATAAGTATAATCATCATAAGATCCTCTTTCTCTTTCGTTATTTTGCTAACTTCATTAGACTCTGCATTGAAGAGTTCAAGGGTATTTTTGAAGCTCTCAATTATACCCATTGAGTCTTCAGCTATTCTATTCATTAAAGCGGCCTGCTCCTTTATCTCCGTACTCTCTTGTTGAAGAGTCTGAATAGATATAGCGATCTCCTGTGTCGCTTTCTGGGTCTTTTCAGCCAACTTTCTAACTTCGTCGGCCACAACGGCAAAACCTCTGCCGTGCTCACCGGCACGGGCCGCCTCGATGGCAGCATTTAGCGCAAGGAGATTTGTCTGCTCTGCTATCTCTTTGATCAGTGTAACTACCGCGGTGATCTCCTGCGCTCTTTCGTTTAGCATATCTACGGCACTATCATTTCCCGCTATATGCTCTCTTAGCTCACTTAGCTTGTCGACAACCTCTTCAATCTCGTTCATACTTTTATTTGATATTTCAGCTGTATGAGCCGCCTTTTTACTGGTCTCTTTCAGCTCATCAGAAGCCCCTGCCAACTCCTCCTGAATAAAGGTAAAACTCTCCTGTAGCTGCTTTCCGGTTCGACCAAGTCTTGAAGTAAATCTATCTTTTTCCCCTTTCTTGTAATTCTCTTCCATAGCATCTATTGCCCTATTAACAAGCTCTCCAGATCTAACTAACGCCGGGCTTAATCCCTCTGTATCTACTCTTCGATAAAATCTATTCTCTCCGGCAAACTCTATTGCGGTATTAAGCTCTCTTACAAACGTCTCTATCTGATCAAGTATATTATTGATACTCCATTTAATTTTTGCCAGTACACCTTCATTACCTATATAAATAAGTCTACTCTCAAAATCACCTTTCAACACTCCTGTAAGCAATGAATCTATTTCAGCTACTCTCTTTTCATAACTTAGAAGAGAAAGATATAAAATAGCCGATAAGATAGCAGCTGCTATAAGCATAAGATTTGTTAAAACAGTTATACCAGATATAAAAATAGAGAGGGAGAGAGCAATAATTAAAAGAAATATAAGAGCCAAAGAGACCTTTCTTATATTAGAGAGTGTTGATAAATTCATCATAGCTCACCCCTTTCTCTTTCAATATTTTCTCTATCAGCTCCGCAGATCTACTTACCCCTCCTCTTTTTTCCTCATCTAAAAGCATTTTATATAGCGGTTCGATTATTGATAGCTTTGATCTTTCAGGTGCTCTTCTTACCGAAAAGTAGCCTAAAATCTTTCCGCTTTGCGGATCGTAAGATGGAGTCACTGTAGCAAAAACCCAATAAAATGCCCCATCTTTGGCAAGATTTTTAACAAACGCCCTCACCTCTTTGCC
>JAKIUX010000121.1 GCA_021647345.1 Hydrogenimonas sp. | reverse complement strand
TTGCAAAAAGCGGCACAAAGCACTTTATAGAGTCTCTAACGGGAGATGCGAAAAAAGATAGCCATCTCATAGGGCAGTTCGGAGTAGGTTTCTACTCATCTTTTATGGTGGCCAAAAAGGTAGAGGTTGTTAGCCGAAAGCCTCTTGAAGAGAGGGCGTGGAGATGGGTAAGCGAAGGTAGCGGAGAGTATGAGATAGAAGAAGCCAAAAAGGATGGCTACGGTACCGAGATAACTCTATATCTTCGAGAAGATGCGGAAGAGTTTGCAAATGAGTGGCGTATCAAGGGTATTGTGGAGAAATATAGCAACCATATTCCCTTCCCGATATATCTAGTAAACGAGAAGGGTGAAGAGGAGCAGATAAATAAGGCATCTGCGCTTTGGCGTCTATCGAAGAGCGAGCTCAAAGATGAAGATTACAAAGAGTTCTATAAGCAGATAAGTCACGATAGTGAAGATCCGCTTTTATGGATTCATACGAGAGCCGAAGGTACGCTTGAGTACTATACGCTCTTTTACATTCCCAAAAAGGCGCCTATAGATCTTTTCAGGGTAGATTATCAACCCGGTGTAAAGCTCTATGTAAAAAGGGTTTTCATTACAGATGAAGAGCGCGACCTTCTGCCGACATATCTGCGTTTTGTAAGAGGGGTTATCGATGCGGAGGATCTTCCTCTGAACGTAAGCCGTGAGATACTTCAGGAGAACATAATACTCTCTAAGATCAAAAAGGCGAGTGTCAAAAAGATACTCGGCGAACTAAAAAAGCTGCTTGAGAATGATCGAAAAGCGTATGAAGAGTTCTTTAAAGAGATGGGAAAAGCTCTGAAAGAGGGTATATACAGCGATTTTGAAAATAGAGAGAAACTTCTTGATCTAATGCTCTTTAAATCGAGCAAAAGAGATGGGTATATAACTCTAAAAGAGTATAAAGAGGGCATGAAAGAGGGGCAAGAGAAGATCTACTTCATTATGGGAGAAGATGAGAATCTTTTGCGACACTCGCCGCTTCTTGAGAAGTTTAAGGAGGATGATATAGAGGTGCTTCTCTTTGATGATGAGGTTGACGCTATAGTCATGCCTGCCGTCACCGAATATGACGGAGTTGCCCTTGAGAATATATCGAGCGTGGAAGAGGAGGGTGATGTCTCGGAAAATATTAAGAAGAGCTATGCCGAGATAGTCGCCGCAATGAAAGCCGAACTTGGCGATAGTGTAAAGGATGTAAGGTTGACCAAGCGCCTGAAAGATTCGCCCTCATGTATAGTTTTTGATAAGAACGATCCGGATGTGGCAATGCAGCAGATTTTGCGCCAGATGGGGCAGGAGGTTCCGACGCCGAAGCCGATTTTGGAGATAAACCCCGATCACGAGATTTTCAAGAAGCTTTTAGAGAAGAGCGATGAACAGACAACTCGAGATATTGCCCATGTGGTTCTCGACGAGGCTAAGATGGCCGCAGGAGTAGAGGTGGATGATATAGCCGACTTCAACGCGCGCCTCAATAGATTGATAGCAAAAGCTATCTAAGCGACCGGCTTTAGCCCTTCGATACTGAATATATGGTAACCCTTTTCGTAGCGGTGCGAAAGGGTTGCCCTGTGGGCGTCGAGTATAGATTTTACTATATATAGGCCCAGTCCGAAACTCTCTTTGTTGATTCCGTTGGACTCTTTGCAGAATGGTTCCATCAGCTTTTCGAAACTTTTACCCATCGGTTCGCCTCTATTTATCACTTCGATTCTCCCTTTGCGGTATGAGAGGTGGACAGTACCTTTATCTCCATATTTTATAGCGTTATCTATTAGATTTTTAAGAACTATGACCATCATATCGTAGTCTGCTTCAATCATGCACTCTCCGCACCCTATTTTGATGCGCTCCTCCTCTATGAAGAGAAGGTTGGCGGCATCTTTTGCGAGAGATCTGAAGTCGCATACCGTAAGCTTTAGATCGAGAGATTGCGAGGTTATCATCTCCATTTCCGCCATTTCGTGGATAAGATGCTCCATGCGGTTGAAGGCTCGCTGAAGTATCTTAGCTTCCTGATCATCGTTTAGCAAAGCGACACTTAGCTTACCCTTCATGATAGGGGTTTTGAGTTCATGCATGATATTTCTCATAAAGAGAGATCTCGCCTCTTTCATAGCGTTGATTCTTTTAACTGCGGCATCGAACTGGTTAGCTACAAAGGCTATCTCGTCCCGTTTATCGGAGCGTGTGGAGATATTCATATCCCCGTCTCCGAAACGTTTTATCTGTTTAGCCAACTTTTTTAGCGGCTTCAGACTTCGCCTGAGAGTCCAGTAGAGGAGTATTATGACTCCTGTCATGCCGCCGAAGAATATCGCTATCCATTTCGGCCTGTAAACCTCTATGGGAGCCGCTATCATTCTTGTGCTTTTGGGTCCTACAAGTTCGAAATAGATGTGCTCCCTGTCGCGGTATATTCGCAAACGTCCATCTTCGAGACGCTCTCTTAGTGCTTGCGGAAAAGTTGCGGGAGGTGGTCTAAAGAGAGGAGTGAGGTTTACATTTATCTCTTCCGGGTGAGGTATAGGGGTGTAGCCGTGCTCTTTGAGCCGCTTCTGCAGAGTTGAGCTGCTCTCTATTATTATCTTTCTTATATCATTTTCGTAGGCTATAGCCTTCTTTTCGAGCATCTTTATCTCCTGGCTCTCTATTTCGCGTACCATCATCGCAAATAGCGCTACCAGGGCACCAATGGCAAAGATAAAGATAAGGTTCAGCTTGAAAAAGATGGAGTGTCGGTTCACGGTGTGAATTTATATCCTGCTCCGCGGATAGATTTGATATAGCGCGGCTGTTTCGGATTGTCGCCTATTTTGTGGCGTATTCTGCTTATAATGACATCTATAGTCCTTTCGGAACTCTCCCAGGAGATAGATTCGGCATTGTTGGCAAGGTAGTCTCTGCTGAGTACCGTAGTAGGATTTAGAAGAAACAGCCTCAATATCTCATATTCGGCGGTCGTAAGATCCAAAAGCTCTCCTTTATGTTTAATCTGTATTTTGCTTTCGTCAAGTTCAAAGTCAGAACTTTTTGGCTGGAGATTGGGACGGTAGCGCCTAAGGATACTCTGTACCCTTGCAACAAGCTCTCTTGGTTCGTAAGGTTTAGGGAGGTAGTCGTCCGCACCATACTCAAGACCTATGATCTTGTCGGTCAGATCGCCTCTTGCGCTCGATATTATAATAGGAGTGTCGTAATCTTTCCTGATAATTTTGCATAGTTCCAAACCATCCATTTGAGGTAGGGTCAAATCTAAAATTATCAGATCGTAGTGGTCTAGCTCAAGAGCGTTGAGAGCAGCCTTGGGTGTCTCGACACTTTGAACTTTCATACCGTATTGGCTAAGATATCTGGCAAGAAGTGAGCTTATATCGAGGTCATCCTCTATCATCAATATATTGATCATACCGCCGCCTTTAAGTTCCGTTTCTATCTGTTTAATTTGTGTCGATAACATATTATACTCTTATTTCTTGAAAACTGAGATTCTATTTTGCTCTATACCGCTCTTGCTCTTTAGTTCCTCTTGCATTGCCGAACCGAGTGTGAGAAGAAGTGCGCAAAATAGCGCGAATAGTTTTATAACCATATTAGCTCCATAAACTATAGATGTTATATCTTTATAGTTTACGAAATGGCTATCAATAGGCGATCAACAAAGTGTGAACAGGTGTTAATGAAGAGCGCCCCCAAAGGGGGCGGTAAGGTTTAGCAAGAGTATGTGGTCTTGAATTCGAATGCTGTCGGTCTTGACTCGTCGGGCCAGATTTGAGTTTCGAATTTGTAGCTCTTGTATGTATCTATAAACTCGTCTGTCATGACAGGCTTCAAGAAATCGTTATCTTTGATGAGCGCCTCTATCGCTTCTCGGAGAGTGTGAGGCATCTGCTGTATACCCTTTTCTCTAATCTCGTCGAGGCTAAGTTCAAAGAGGTCTATATCCATCGGACCTGTCGGCTCATATTTATTCTTGATGCCGTCTATTCCGGCAAGCAGAAGAGCTGTGAATGCGAGATATGGGCATGATGAGCTGTCAGGGAAACGAGTTTCGATACGTGTCGCTTTTTCGCCTGCACCGTAAGGTATACGGATAGAAGCGGATCTGTTCTGGCTTGAGTATGTAAGGATCGAAGGAGCTTCGAAACCGGGGATCAATCTCTTGTAAGAGTTTGTAGAAGCGTTTGTAAATGCCGCTACCGCTTGAGCGTGCTTCAAGACTCCGCCCATATAGTGTCGTGCAGTTTCGCTAAGGTTTCCGTACTCACCCTCTTTGTAAAAGAGGTTCTTGCCATCTTTCCATATAGACTGGTGTACGTGCATCCCGTTTCCGTTGTCGCCAAAAAGCGGCTTTGGCATGAAGGTGGCTGACTTTCCGTTTAGGTGGGCAACCATACGTACTACATACTTAAATTTTTGAACATTGTCTGCAGCCTCTATAAGAGTGCCGAATTTCACGCCTATCTCTCCTTGCGCCTGTGCAACTTCGTGATGTCCGA
>JAKIUX010000120.1 GCA_021647345.1 Hydrogenimonas sp. | reverse complement strand
AAGATATAAGCGTATTTACTCCCGCCGGAGATCAGATAACACTTCCCCGTGGTGCGACGGTTCTTGACTTTGCCTATGCAGTCCACACTCAGGTGGGAGAGAGGGCGAGTTCGGCTCTGGTCAACAAACGCCCCGCCTCTTTGCTGAGTGAACTCAAAAACGGAGATCTTGTTCGAATAATCACGGCTAAAGAGCCTATCTACCACTGCACTTGGGTAGATGCCGTGAAGACTTCTAGGGCAAAAAGCCATATGCGGGCCATGTGCAACAAAAAGCGCAAAGAGATAGATCGTATGAGTGCCATCAATATATTGTCGGCAACGCTCGGCACAGGCTCCGACGAAATAGTTGAGTGGATATCTAGGCAGTCCATTGCCGACCAGATATTCAGAGTTCCTCGTGATCTTAGCTTCTATAGAGAGATTCTGCACCGCTATGTGGCCGACAAACGGCAAAAATCTATACTGCCGACAATATTCCGCCGTCCTGTAAGAAAGCTCAAAGAGTATAGATTCGAAAACTTCGTGATCTACTCAGCCGAGAGTATTTCGAGCGTTGAGTTTGACTACTGCTGTCACCCCAAAAGAGGTGATCCGATAGTCGCTTTCAAGATCGGATCGAAAGCGGTGGTGCATCATAAATTCTGCGAGAAGGCAAACTCTCTCATAGAAAAGGGAGTGCCTATGCTCTTTGTCGAGTGGAGCGAAAGCAAAGTTCAAAAATATAGACTGCTGGTCACTCTTAAGGATGAGAAGGGGGCATTGGCTAAACTTCTTGCATACTTGGCCAAAATAGAGTGCAACATTATCTCCATAAAGCTTGGCGAGGGGACATCTCAAAGCAACCTCTGCGAAGTGATTTTTGAAAGCAGAGACCATGACCAGGCCCATCTTAAAGAGCTTCTTGAGAGAAAGTTCAAAGTGCTGGAACTGGTTAGCAAGAGCGATGCGTACAAACAACAGTAATAGAAGGATTGTTAAGAATGATTGAAGAGGCGTTGAAAGAGATTAGGCGCGGAGCCGAAGAGATTATAACCGAAGAGCAGATAGAGTCTTTGGTTAGGCGATACTACGAAAAGGGGGAGCCTTACTACGTAAAAGCCGGGTTTGATCCTACCGCTCCAGACCTGCACTTGGGGCATACGGTTTTGCTGCAAAAGCTTGCCGCTTTTCAGAAGCATGGGGGTATAGTTCAGTTTCTAATAGGCGATTTTACGGGGATGATAGGCGACCCTACCGGAAAGAGCCAAACAAGAAAGAAGCTGACTAAAGAGGAGGTGAAAGAGAATGCCAAGAGCTATGAAGAGCAGGTATTCAAGATTCTTGACCCTGAAAAAACGATTGTCGTATTTAACAGCGATTGGCTCGGAAAGCTAACCAGCTACGAGATGATCGAACTTGCATCCAAGCGCACGGTTGCAAGGATGCTGGAGCGCGACGATTTTGAAAAGCGCTTTAAAAGCGGCCAGGATATTTCTCTTTACGAGTTTTTTTACCCCCTCTTTCAGGGCTACGACAGTGTCGTGCTCAAAAGCGATATAGAGATAGGAGGGACCGACCAGAAGTTCAACCTTCTTATGGGACGCCACCTGCAAAGAGCCTACGAAGTTGGCAAAGAGCAGGTGATTTTGATGATGCCGATATTAGAAGGGCTCGACGGAGTTCAAAAGATGAGTAAATCTCTCGGAAACTTCATAGGTGTTAGCGAAGAGCCAAACGTGATGTTCGCCAAAGTTATGAGCATAAGCGACGATCTGATGTGGCGATATTACGAGCTTTTGAGTGCGCGCTCTTTGAGTGAAATAGAGAAGATGAGAGAGGATGTAAAGAGCGGAAAGCTCCACCCCAAAAGAGCAAAAGAGATGCTAGCTGAAGAGATAGTAGAGCGCTTTCACGACAAAAATGCCGCACTCTCGGCGTGTGAAGAGTTCAACAAGGTTTTCAAACAAAAAGAGCTTCCTACCGATATGCCGCAATTTACACTTGAAGGTCCTATTTGGATAGCAAAAGCTTTGGTAGAGGCAAAACTTGAGCCGTCTACATCGCAAGCAAGACGTGACTTGCAAGCTGGTGCCGTTAGAGTAGATCAGCAAAAAGTTAGCGACAAAGACTTGCAATTGGAAGCGGGAGATTATATACTTCAGGTTGGAAAGAAGAAATTTGCGAGAGTGAAGGTGAAGTAGTGGAGTTAAAGCCTGTAAAAATCGGAAAACATACTCTAAAATATCCGATCATCCAAGGAGGAATGGGTGTAGGAATCAGCTGGGACAAGCTAGCTGGCCATGTAAGCCTTGAAGGGGGCTTGGGAGTCATTAGCAGTGTCGGAACCGGATATTACGAAAACAAAAGCTACGCTGAAAAGCTTGTGGCGCAAAGACCGCTAGAGGTAGATAACTTCTACTCCAAAAAGGCGTTGATGAAGATATTTGAAAATGCCAGAAAGATCTGCGGCGACGCTCCGCTGGCCAGTAACGTTCTTTATGCCATAAACGACTACGGCAGAGTTGTGGAGGACTCATGCGAAGCGGGTGCCGACATCATCATAACAGGAGCCGGTCTGCCTACCAATATGCCTGAGTTCACCTCAAACTTCCCGGATGTAGCGCTTGTTCCGATTGTCTCATCTCCTAAAGCTTTGCGCCTCATATGCCGCCGATGGGAGAAGCGTTACGGAAAGATTCCAGATGCGGTCGTTTTGGAAGGCCCGCTTAGCGGCGGACATCAAGGCTTCACCTACGAGCAGTGTCTTATGGAGGAGTACCAGCTTGAAAATCTAATAGGTCCCGTTGTCAAGGAGGCGGCAGAGTGGGGTGGAATACCGGTTTTTGCCGCCGGAGGCATCTGGGACAAGAGCGACATAGAGCGCTGTATGGAGCTTGGCGCAAGCGGTGTGCAGATGGGAACGCGCTTTATAGGAACATACGAGTGCGATGCCCATAGCAATTTTAAAGAGGTGCTTCTTAACGCAAAAAAAGAGGATATCCTTCTTCTAAAATCTCCGGTCGGTTACCCGGCCAGAGGCGTTAGAACGAATCTTATAGAGCTTGTTCAAAAAAGAGAAGCCCCTGCCATCAAGTGCATCAGCAACTGTGTTGCCCCATGTAAAAGAGGAGTGGAAGCCAAAGAGGTCGGTTACTGTATCGCCGACAGGCTGAGCGACGCCTATATGGGTGACAAAGAGCTTGGGCTTTTCTTTACAGGCTCCAACGGCTACAGAATCGATAAGCTTATAACTGTCAAAGAGTTGATGCATAAACTGGTTAACGGAGAGTAGCCATAAACCGCATTATACTCCCACTCTTTAGCTTTATTTTCGCTCTCTCTCTTTTTGCTTCGAATGCCTCTTCGACACGTCTTGAGAGTGCGGCAAAAGCCATCTCTTCAGACTCCAAGTCCGTAGTTTGGAAAGGGTATCACGAATACCAATCTCTATATATGAAAGCTCTGCTTGACCAAAACAGAACTCTTCAAGAGAAGGCACTTTTGGGGCTCATAAAAGCATCCAAAATATTGGGTCTTGACCCTACAAGATATAAAAATGCTCTAAAAACCATTAGACCGGATCTGCTAAACAAGAGCAAGAAAGTTGAAAAAAAGAGCCCTAAAAAAGTTACGGCTTCAATAGAGAGTTACCCGACTGCAGCAAAAAAGGCCAAGCTTTTGGAAGCAAAAGTTGAGAGAGGCAGGCTAAAACTTGCCTTTACAAAGGGTGTTACAAAGCGGCAGATAAAGCACTTTATACTTGAAAGAAAAGGGAAAATTCTATACGTATTCGACTTTAAAAATATCATGATACCGTTTTCTATTAAGCGGTTTAGAGGCGCTAGTTTTAAAGAGATTAGAATAGCTCAGTTTGACCCTAAAAGGGTAAGGGTCGTTATAGAGGTTAAAAAACCGTATAAACCAAAACTGGAGTTTAAGGAAAAAACTCTTTACATTACACTGCCGCACGCAAAAACTGAAGCAGCTAAAAGCAGCCTGCCAAAGCATGAAACCAAAAGAAAAACTGTCGGAAAAGAGAGTCAGCAAAATATACCTAAGTTTTTAAGAAGATATACGGTGGTGATCGACCCCGGTCACGGCGGAAAAGATGCCGGAGCGGTAGGCGTGAAGCGAAAAAAAGAGAAAGATGCGGTTCTTGCTGTTGCTAAACGCCTCAAAAGGGTGCTTGAAGAGAGAGGCTTTAAGGTGTATATGACACGCGAGAAAGATATATTTATACCGCTTAGAAAGAGAACACACTTTGCCAACAAAAAGGGTGCTGACTTTTTTATATCTTTGCATGCAAATGCCGCTGCGAAAAAGGGCTCAAGATATAAGAGCAAAGGGCTTGAAACATATTTTCTTTCTCCTGCAAGAAGCGAAAGAGCCAAGCGTGTTGCGGCTTTGGAAAACAGCGCCGATATAAGCGACTTGAACAGATACACCAAAAGTACATATCTTAACGTCCTAAACAGAGAGAAGATCATAGAGTCGAACAAGCTTGCTATCGATCTTCAAAAGCAGATTCTTCTCTCTTTAAGAAATAGGTATAAAGGGGTTGTTGATA
>JAKIUX010000119.1 GCA_021647345.1 Hydrogenimonas sp. | reverse complement strand
GAGAGCGCCTCTTCGACGAAAAGAGATATGATGAAAATAGCTTGAAACTGCTCTTTCAGTACTACTTTTAACAGAACCGTAATTGTTAACCAAACCCTCTGAAAAATTACAAATCGAGCGAAGGCTTTAAATTCGTCGTTGGTTGATAGTCGTTAATCTATGGATAATCGAAATATATAAGGAAGCGAAGCTTCTATTTTTCATTAACATCTATCGTCCAACATCAAATCAGATTGGCTTTGCTAAAAATCTCATCTTGCTAGAGCGAGGTTTCAGGAGCTTTTAGAGCACTGGTTTAAAAAAGAATCTCCTCTTCCGGCTCTGCAGAGTTATCCGCAGGAAGTGGAGATATATCTGTATATATATACTCTTTGCCGCCTCTTTTTACACGATAGACCCCTTCAGGTTCTTCAAATTTACGCTTATATTCAGGGTGCTTTTTCACCAGCTCACTATAGAAGAATTTAGCAACAGGAGCTGCGGTTCGACCTCCGGTTTCTCGTTTTGGAAGCGGCGAATTGTCGTCATTGCCAAACCATACTATAACCTCTACGTCAGGGGTAAACGAGCAAAACCAAGTATCTACGCTCTTATTAGTAGTTCCTGTTTTGCCGGCTATATCCATTCCTCTTACACGAGCGTTTTTTCCCGTTCCTCTTCGCACAACATCTCTAAGCATATCCACAAGCAGATAAGCCTGCGGTTTCGGATAGATCTCTTTGCTTTTTGGCTCCACCCTCATAAGAAGCTCCTCTTTGCTATCATACAGCGCCGTTACCAATCTAGGTTCATGAAGAGTCCCCATATCGGCAAAAACGGTATAGATTCTTGCAACTTGCATAGGCGATAGAGCGATATTGCCAAGCGCTATAGAGAGGTTATACGGAAGATCTTTTATACCAAATGGCTCCAATTTTTTATGGAGAGTCATTATGCCTATCTCGTTAACCAGGTTTATAGTAGCAAGGTTTCTTGAGTGCACGAGAGCTTCGCGCAGCGTTATAATACCTTTGTAGTTCTTCTCGTAATTTTTAGGCTGCCACAACTTTTCGGTATCTCCCTCCTCAAAGCGGTAGGTTCTTGCAATATCCGGTATCTTGCTGGATGGGTTATAGCCAAGATTTAGCGCTGTTTCATATATGAAGGGCTTGAAGGCGGAGCCGGGCTGACGCCTTGAGGAGATAGCCCTGTTAAATGGGCTTTTAGCATAGTCCACACCGCCAAGCATGGCTAACACATCTCCGCTTCTGCCGTCAAGAACCACCATTGCTCCGTTAAATGTTTCAGATACGTTGCTATCTTTCCCGTGACGCTTCCAGTAAGCGTCGTAGCCGAACTTCAGGGCATTTCTTGCCATCTCCTGATACTCGAGATCTATGGCGGTATCTACCTTGTAGCCTCCGCTGCGGATATCTGGGTACTTCTGTTTAAGGCTTTTTATTACAGCATCAACCACGTAAGGCGCTCTGTTTTGCGTCAGTGTATCGTCATAAACTTTCGGAGCCTCTTTGACCGCCCTCATATATGTAGCTTCATCTATCCAGCCAAGCGCCCTCATTCTATCGAGCACTCTGTTGGCTCTTGCCATAGCATTAGCGTAGTGCCGAGTGGGGTCGTAAGCGCTTGGAGCCTTAGGCAGCCCCACAAGAATCGCTATCTCTTTCAAAGATAGATCATCAAGATCTTTGCGAAAGTAGCCGAGTGCCGCCGTGCGGATTCCGTAGTAGCCGTGACCGAAAAAGATGGCGTTTAGATAGCGCTCAAGAATCTGCTCTTTTGTCAATTCTCTCTCTAAACGGATAGAAAGAAGGGCCTCTTTTATCTTTCTTTCGATCTTCTTCTCTCTTGTAAGGAGTGTCGATTTTATAAGCTGTTGAGTTAATGTTGAGGCACCCTCTACAAGCTTTCTCGCCTTAATATCTTTTATGATGGCCCTAAAAATCGCTTCCGGGTTGACTCCGTGATGCTCGAAAAACATCGTATCCTCTATGGCCACCAGAGCCTCAATGACTCGCCCCGGTATCTCTTCGTAAGGGACATATATGCGGTGCTCTTTTTCAAAAACATTTGCCATCAGTTTACCGTTGCGGTCGAAAACCTGTGTACTCTTTGGAGGATTGTACTCAACAAGAGGGCGCACTTTATGGCCTATTTCAAAATATAGATAGATCAAGTAGCCTACCAGAGCTATTGCGCCCAAAACGGCAAGCCTTGCAATCCACCTCAACAGAAATCTCATTCTCTAAACTCCCGATTTGCAAAATTTGCCTCTATTAGGGCCTTTGTATACCCACTTTTTGGATTCTTCATAACTTCACTCATAATTCCGCTCTCAACCACGCGCCCCTCTTTTATGACCGTTATCTCGTCGCAAAGTTTGGCAGCCGTCGATATATCATGAGTTACAAAGAGCATCTTAAAGCCGAACTCAGCTTGAAGTTTCAGCAGCAATTCTACGACAACATCTCTAAGCTTCGCGTCAAGAGCGGTAGTAGGCTCGTCAAGAAGCATCAGTTTCGGCTTTGCCGCAAGGGCCATCGCAATGACTGTTCTTTGAAGCTGCCCCCCCGATAGTTCAGGAGGGAAGCGTAAAAGCATCTCAGCTTCAAGACCCACGGCTCTCATACTCTCTTTGGCCATCTCTTCCGCCACTATCCACTGATCTTTTATTTTGGTCAAAGGCGAGAGTGCGGTAAAGGGGTTTTGCGGAACGTAAGCGAGAGTCTCTCCTCTCTTTAGCTCAAACTCGCTTTCACACTCCATCTTTAAAGAGAATCCGGAAGGAAGCATGCCAAGCAGAGCCTTCAGAGTTAAACTCTTTCCGCTTCCGCTCTCGCCCACGAGGGCTAAAGATCTTTTAATCGAAAAAGAGATGTCGACAAATCTTCTCTCGTCATTTTCGATCTTCAAAGAGCAGTTGAAATCACCCATGCAGAAGCTCTTCCACTCTATCGAAAAGTTTTCTATAGCAGCTTCGCTTCACTGCCGTTCGCAGAATGATACGAAGAATCGGCTTCTCTACCGTAGGCGGACGTATCAAACCCACTTCGAACCCATCGGCCGCAAGAGCCTCCTTTATCTCTATAGCAGTGGGAATATCCGGCATGGCCACAGGAACTATCATACCATCAGGCCTGAAACCGAGCCTCTTTTGAACCAAGTCTCTAAGTCTCTCTATCTTTTTCGAGAGTTTCAACTTTTTATCGTTTATATAACGAAAAGCCTCATGGGCCAAAGCTGTGTCGAAAAGAGAGGGAGCGGTAGCGTATATGAGAGGCTTGGCGCGGTTGTGCAGAAAGCTAATAACCTCTTTCGAAGCGAGTATATAGGCACCGTAGCTTCCGTACGCTTTGCCGAGAGTACCCATCTTGATATGCAGAGCAGATGGTTCTATGCCGTAAAGGTCAAAGACCCCCAGCAGATTTTCGCCCACTGTTGCGCAGCTGTGAGCCTCATCTACAATCATAAGCGCCCCGAACCATTCGGCTATATCGAATATCTCTCTATTGAGAAGATCGCCCTCCATAGAGTAAAGACCCTCGACCGCCACCACTCTTCGCCCCTTCACCTCTCTTTCGGCCATCTTTCTTAAAAGGTCGTCCGGGTCGTTGTGGGCGAACTTCACAACCTCTCCTCGCACAAGTCCGAGAGCCATAATACCGCTGGCGTGATAACTCTCATCTATGAAGAGTGTATCGCCGCGTCTTACGAGAGCCTCTATCATACCGAGGTTGGCCAAGAAACCGCTGCCGGCCACCACTCCGGCCTCGAAGCCGTTGGCTTCGCACAGATCGGTTATGAACTCTTCATGTATTGGGTGGTATCCGCCCACGAATAGAGAGGATTTCGGCGCATGGTAGGGGTAGGAAGCGACACGCTTGCAAGCCCGCTTAAAGAGCCCCTTTTTATGAGCTAGACCGAGGTAGTCGTTGGAGGCGGCGTCGACACTCTTAAAGTTTAGAGTTGTAGGCTCTCTAAATCGTCCTGATCGCTTTAGTGCAGCAAGCTCTTTTGTGTAGAGCCCTTTCACGCTCTCTCCTTTTCTAGCCACGGCAAGAGCTTCTCTATACTCAACCCCATAGCGCACGACTCATACCCATCAACGCTCCTAATATACTTTTTGCAAAAACCCTCTACCATACGGGCACCTGCTTTGCCTCTCCACTCGCCGCTTTCGATATAGCGCATAAGATCCGCTTCATCAAAAGGGGCGAACCTATAGGTTGTTTCAGAGAGATCTACAAACATCTTTTTCAGAGATTTGTAGGCGGTACAGGTGATAATAGAGACACAGCTTCCGCTCTGCAGTCTCAATATCCTGAGCGCTTCATCCTCATCGGCAGCTTTTCGCAGTATCTGGCCGTAAGCCGTAACGACAGTGTCGGCGCAGAGTATAGGCATACCGAGGCCGTAACTCTTCTCGCATAAAGCTAGTTTTCCAACGGCGGCATGGTAGACAAAATCTTTTGGCACGCTATGCTCTAGAGCATCCTCGTCGAAGTCGCACCCCTTCTGAACGAAAGGGATAGAGTGTGCCTTCAATATAAAGCCCCGGGTTTTCCAC
>JAKIUX010000118.1 GCA_021647345.1 Hydrogenimonas sp. | reverse complement strand
CTGACAAAGTGGACGTTTGGAATGTGCTTGCATGGCCGCCGGAGTATCCGCTTAGCACTTATGAAATGAGTATGCTTCTTCCTCACCTTATGATGGATGATGAGTGGAGAAACAAGTGGAACGCAAGAGGGCTTAAGATTCCTGACAGACTTGCTGTATGGATTCCAAGAATGTACAACCCCGTCTGGATAAACCCGGACGGTTTTAGATGGATAGAGTGTCTTAAAGATGAGAATAGAATGGAGCTAACTTTTAACCTCTCACCTACATGGTCGGAGACAAACTGGTACTGTGACTACGTACTGCCTGTAGGTCTTTCTGGCGAGAGACATGATCAGCAGTCAGCTCCTACAAAGCCGGAGCAGTGGACAGCTTTTAGGCAGCCTGTTTTAAGAGTTGCTTTGGAGAAGATGGGGTGGAAGCCGAAAGTTCCTTATCGCGGAACCCTTGAAGCCCATATGAAAGCAGGTCTTGGGGAGGTTTGGGAAGAGAATGAGTTTTTTGCGGAGCTTCTCTGTCTGCACGCAGATCCAGACGGTAGCCTCGGTGTAAGAAAACATTGGGAGAGTGCGAAACACCCTGGGCAGCCTGTGACGATAAAAGAGTATTATGATGCGGCTTTTAGTCTGCTTCCGAAACTAAAAAAAGCTGCTAAAGCGGCATATCCCGACAGTGAGTATCCATGCTATGAGTTCATGCGCGATAGAGGGGCATGGACGGAGAATACCAATATCTACAAACCTCAGGAGAAGAAGATCAAGTTCGACGGGGCTTACTACCATGTGCATGGCCATAAATACCCTGCATACGACGTGGAGAAGGATAGATTTGGAGTTCTTTGGATAGAGCATGACGGAAGACGTAAATCCATAGGAATTGAGATAGATGGAGAGCTTTATGCCGGTTTCCATACGCCAGACAAAAAACTCGACTTCTTCTGTGAGTGGCTTATTGATTGGAAGTGGCCGGAGTACGCTCTGCCAATATATCCAAGAAACGAGCGTGAGTACGATAAGATGATTCACATCGTCTCGCATGTGCACCACCGCTACATGAAGAAGGATAATGAGTTTGCGTTAAATACCGTATTTAGACTACCTTACAACATACATACAAGAAGCGTAAACTCCAAGCATCTTATGGAGATCAGCCAAAACCACAACCCGGTCTGGATATACACCAAAGATGCCGAACGTCTTGGCATAAAACGAGGAGACGCCATAAAGGTTAGAATTGTGGACACTGTAAGCGGTCTTGAGAGCGGTTATTTTATTGCGATGGCGGTACCGACAGAGGGAACACTTCCAGGGGTACTTGCCTGTAGCCACCATGCTGGACGATGGAAACTGAAAAATGCCGTCGATATACCCGGCTTTGAACACAAGCTTGGTGTGATGGGTGTCGGTGCTCCTCTTTATGAGATGACTATGGATGGCAAAGTGGGAACATTGAAGCCGAAAGAGGGGATAGACGAGGGCATTAAAAGCAGACCCAAATCGTGGCAGTTTAAAGAGTTCAATACAGATCTCGACAATATCTGGTGGAGCGGATTGAGCGGTTCGTGGCAAAATGCCGTTGCCCCTGTTCATCCCGACCCTATTGCCGGAAACCATGCATGGCACCAGAAGGTTATCATAGAGAAGGCGGGCAAGGATGATCAGATAGGTGATATCTGGGTCAACTACGAAAATAACTTCAAAACATACAAGGCTTGGAGAGATGAGCTGACAAGACCGCTTACGTCCGAAGATAAAGAGAGAAGACCTTGGTGGATAAAGCGTCCGGTTGTGCCTTTGAGCAAGAAGGCTTACGAGTTCAGGGTCAAAGACCTCTAAAGATCTTTCTCAAGCGGGGCATAAAGCCCCGCTCGATATAATGCTGCGAAGCAAGAGGTGAAGGGTAGTGCTACTCTTCACTCCTCGCTTCCGAGCTTCCTTAATAAAGGTATCTGATGAACGAAATTTTGACGAGACAGCTGGCCCGAATAAACCTCTATGCTCTTATATCAAGGGTGATGATGAAGGAGGTAGACGAAGATCTGCTTGAGACTATAGAGAAAGATGAGGTCATACTCTCATTCTTCCCCAACTATATGCATTGGGAGAAGCCAAAGGAGTTGGATAAAAAATCTCTCAAAGAGCAGTTTTTGGATGTAGATTTCAGCAACCTTTTCGTCTTGCATCTTATCCCATACGAGAGCTTCTATATGAGGGAGGATCAGATGCTTGAAACAGGCGGTGAGAACCCGGTAGTGCAGATATACAACGAATACGACTTTAGAGTGCAGCTTGATAAAGCAAGAGCGGTAAGTCCCGACCATATAGGAATAGAGCTTGAGTTTATGTATATGCTGGCAGACTCGGAGTACAAAGCCTTGGAGAGCGAAGATTACGAAGCTGCCGCCAAGATAGCGAAAATCGAGATCAATTTTTTGAGAGATCACCTTCTGCAGTGGGCCCCGATGTTTCTGCAAAATATCAAAGCGGAGGCTTCAACCCCCTTTTACTACGATGCCGCATCTTTGACACTGGAGTTCATTCTGAACGACTTCGAGTATCTCGGAGAGCTTTTAGAGAAGTATGAATATAGCAGCGAAGCATGAACGGTTTGAGATTCGAGCCTGCTAAATGCGTTAGGACCGTAACGAAATTTTCGGAGTGTACTTCGTGTGTTGAGGCGTGTCCGGTTGATACGCTTTCGATAGCCGAAAATAATCTTCCCGCTTTTGTACCCTCTGTCTGTGTTGAGTGCGGAGGCTGTATGGGAGTCTGCCCCGGTGAAGCTTTCAGCCTTGAAGCTTTCAGCGCGACAGAGTTCTTTTTCGATTTCGCCGCTTCGAACGAGTCGATCATCTCTTGCCGTATAAATGTTCCTTGCATTATGGCTCTTGGCAGCGAACACCTTATATCTCTTTCGCTCGTTAAAGAGGAGTTGATTGTAGATACCGGCCACTGCAAAGAGTGCCCCTACAAAGAACCTCTCTATAATCTGATAGAGAGCTCTATATCGGAAGCGAACTTCATTCTCGAAGCTTGCGGCAGTCCAAAGCGTATAGAGACAAAAGAGTTGTCCTTGGAGGCTGACGAGAGCGGAGAGAGGGCTGAACCTGCTGATAGGCGCGCTTTCTTGAAGGCTTTATCGCTCAAGGGAGCGGCAGAGGTGAAGAGAGAGTTTGAAAGTTTGGTGCAGAGCAGTGACGATGAGAAGAGAGTGCATGAGGTAGATCTTGTCTCTTTGGCTAAGGTGAGAAAAAAGGATATTCCTGATAGGAGGAAGATTCTCTTTACGGCACTTAAACGAACGCCCAAACCGCCGATCTATCATACAGTTGCCGAAGATGAGATCTCGTTCCTCTCTCAGAAGTATATTGAGCAGGAGAGCTGTACCAACTGCCAGATGTGCTACAGAATATGTCCTACCGGAGCACTAAGCAGCAATGCCAATATGAGTCGCATCTATTTCGATGCCATGCTCTGTATAAAGTGTCGCGCATGTCACGATACATGCGAACCCGATGCGATAAAACTACAGCCGGTTTTTGAGATGAGAGAGTTTTTCGAGCCTACTCAGAGGCTGCTTGCATCTTTTACCATACGCAAGTGTGACGAGTGCGGCCTTCCTTTTACATCTTTACGGGGTGAGATGGTCTGTATGCGGTGTATGGTCGAAGAGGATGAAGCGATGGAACTCTGGGGGCTTCAAGAGGATGAGAGCGGTTCGGTCAAAATGAGAGATTTTAAAAAAGAGGATTGATTTTATGATCGATGAAGGTATTCTTTCGAAAGATAGCCGACTTATTGCACTCTACGGTGTCAACGCACAGAGTTCCCTGTTTCTTGAAGTGCTGAATGGGACCTTCAAGGCACTGGGGCTTGTCGACTATGCGGTAGGGCTCAATATAAAGCCTGAAGATTTCCCCTACATGGTTCGTGGAATGCCTGAATCGAAGGTGAGGATGGCCCTTTATGAACCTGAGTATCAGGAGGTCGTGGTACCTCTTCTTGATTGTACCGAAAACTGCATACGGCGCAGCGGAATCTGCGACGGCGCATACGCAAAAGATGGAAAACTCTGCGGAAACTGCTTCTACCCTCACGCTTTCGAGCTGATGATGGCTTGCGAAGGAGTGAGCCTCGAAGGCGGGAGGGTTCTGTTTCTTGGGGCTGGAACAGTTGCGAGTGCTCTTTTGCCCCTTTTCGGCGTTATGGGAGCTGCGAAAATAGATATAGCCGACACGGTTGTAGAGCGTGCGGCAGAGGTTCTCGAAAAAAACAGTATCTCTCTGGCGGCCGTCGAGTGCGATATTTTATGGTTCGAAAACGGTATGGAAGTTGATCTTTTAGAGTATGATATGATTGTGAATGCGGTAGATATACACGCCCATTCGGATAAACGGATAATAGCTCCAAAGAGTGTGAATGAATCTCTTGTGCTTGTAGATTTCGTACGGGGTGAGAGCGCTTTCGACAAACTCGCTTCAGAAGCGGGCTGCAGAAAGCTTGGAAGCAGAGAGTGGATGCTCGCTAATGCTCTATGTGTAGCGAGAGAGTGGCTCGATGCGGACATAACGTGTGATGATTATGAGAAGATTGCCGAAGAATTTGATATGAGGTAGATGAATGGAAGATCTAAGGAAAGAGTTCGAAAGCTTCATGGCGGATCGCTGTGTAGCGAGGGGGTGCGAAGAGG
>JAKIUX010000117.1 GCA_021647345.1 Hydrogenimonas sp. | reverse complement strand
CGCCAAATATGATTCCGTCACGGATGAAGAGGCTCTTGATGCCTTCGTATGGCTAAGCCAAAAAGAGGGAATCATCCCGGCCTTCGAAAGTTCCCACGCCATAGCTTATCTGAAAAAGATGGAGCCTAAAAAAATAAAGAACTCTCTTATAATCGTCAATCTCTCCGGCCGCGGAGACAAGGATATGGTTCAGGCCAAAGATCTGCTCCATTTCGACTAAAGAGGCGAGATGGAGCAGTTTCTTATAGAGGCGCTGCAGGAGTACGGCTATATCATACTCTTTCTATGGAGCGTCATGGAAGGGGAGCTTGGGCTCGTAATGGCCGGTACCATGGTACACACCGGCCATATGAATATGGGTCTTGCCATCTTCATAGCGGGCCTGGGAGGCTTCGTTGGAGATCAGATATATTTCTATATAGGACGCTACAACAAGAGGTTCATTCACAAGTACCTCCACAAACATAGAAGGAAGTTCGCAATTGCCCATCTGCTTCTAAAAAAATATGGCTGGCCAATAATATTCATTCAGCGCTACCTATACGGCTTTAGAACAATTATACCGATGAGCATAGGTCTTACACGTTACAGCGCTAAAAAGTTCGCTTTCATAAATTTTATAAGTGCTCAGGTTTGGGCAGCTATAACAATTGTTTTGGCATATATATTCGGTGAGCAGATATTGAAGCTGCTTGAGTTCGCCAAGGAGCACTGGTATTTTGCGATACCCGTAGCTGTGGCGATACTCTTTGCCGTAACATACGGTTTCAAAAGATTGGAAAACAGCATATTAAAAAGTAGAGAGGAGAGAAGAGTTGCAAATAGAGATAACAGATAAAAGAAGGAACGAAGTCGAGGCAGATGCTGAGATAATCTGCGTGGTGGCCAAAGATATGGACCATAAGTGGGTTGAAGATCGAGAGATATTGAAGATCGCAGGCTTCAAGGGCGAGCAGGACGAAGTCTGCTTTTTGGCCGAAAAGAGGCGCCTATACGTAGGTGCCGAGAGCATAGGGCACGACGACATAAGAAGTGCCTTCGCAGCGGCCGTCAGAGCTTTGAGAAAAACGGGTGTCAAGAGTCTAAAAAGCGGCCTCTACCTTGGAAAGTGTTCGGCACAAAATGTAAAAGCAATGGCTGAAGGATTGATCTTCGGTGATTACGATTTCGACCTCTACAAGAGCGAAAAAGCTAAACATCCAATAAAGAAGATCACTATATGCCATGAGGATTTCAACGGCAAAGATATAGATTTTCAAAAAGCCAAAGGTTATATAGAGAGTGCGGAAAAGGTGGCACATGCCACCAACTACACCAGAAACATAGTCAATATGCCGCCTGACGATATGACTCCTAAGATGCTCGCTCTAAAAGCGGTCGCACTTGCGGAAGAGAACGGCTTGGAGTGCACCGTTTTAGATGAAAAGGGGCTTGAGGCTGAAAATATGGGAGCCTTTTTGGCTGTAAGCAGGGCAAGCGAGCATCCGCCCAGATTGATACATCTGGCCTACAAGCCTAAAAATCCGAAATATAGAGTTGCACTGGTAGGCAAAGGGCTTACGTATGATAGCGGAGGACTTAGCCTAAAACCGGCAGAATATATGGTAACCATGAAAGCGGACAAGGCCGGCGCCTGCGCGGTACTCGGAATAATGAAGGCGGTAAGCGAACTCAAGCTGCCTATTGAGGTTCACGGTATAATCGGCGCTACAGAGAATATGATAGGCGGCAACGCCTACAAACCGGACGATATTCTAAGAGCAAAAAACGGTAAAACGATAGAGGTCAGAAACACCGATGCCGAAGGAAGACTCGTACTCGCCGACTGCCTATGTTACGCTCAGGAGAAGGTGGCTCCAGACTATCTGCTCGATTTCGCCACACTTACAGGTGCTTGTGTCGTAGCTCTTGGCGAATACACAACCGGTATAATGGGACACGACAGGGCATTGAAACACTCATTCTCCAAAGCGGCGACCAACGCCGGCGAGCTTACCGGTACGCTCCAGTTCAACCGTTATCTCAAAAAGCTTATAAAAAGTGAAATAGCTGACGTATGCAACATAAGCAGCAGCAGATACGGCGGTGCCATAACCGCGGCACTGTTTCTCGACCACTTCATAGAAGATGAGTATAAAAACAGATGGCTCCACCTCGATATAGCCGGGCCCGCCTATGTGGAGAAGCCTTGGGGCTATAACCCTGCGGGTGCAAGCGGAGCCGGTGTAAGAATGACCGTAAAGTGGTTCGAACAGATAATCAAGCAGGCCGAGAAGGATGATAACCACCGTTAGAGAGCTATCACTCCTCCTTCTCATTTTCCCCTTTAGAGGAGTCGCTCCCCTTTTTGGGGAGCATAACTATCACAAACATCACAGTGACAACAGCTGCCAAAAGTCCCATTCGTACCCACTCATCACCCATCATATCCCTTTCAATAAATTTCCTCTTTGCAGAACTTCATGTCTAATTGCTATATAAAAAGAGCGAAGCTTCTATCGTTAATTAAACATTCAACATCTTAACTCAATTTCGGTCGATTTTGCAGCCTCATAATACCCTTCAAAGGCTTTCAAAAAAATTTTCTATGTCGATATTTATAGCACCGAATTTGCTCGATTTGTTAGATAGGACGGTATGATGGGTTTGAGACTCTTTTCGTTGGCAGTGGTAATCTTAATGATCGGATGTGCAAATAACGACAAAATATCGAACTTAACGCAAGAGAGCACAACAAAAAGAGTGTTAGCCAAAAAGATTGAGCCTAAACCGCCATCATGGCTATCTCTAAACTTTAGAAAAGATGAACAAAACTTCTACTCTGTCGGTATCGGCGACAATTTTGATAAAGCGGTCGAAGATGCTTTGAAAAAGATGAAAAGTGCTATAAAAAGGGAGATAGAGATAGAAGCAGATTCCAAAAAGAGAGGGTTTTTTGCTTCGAGATTGATGAATCAAAAAATTTATGAAAAGCTCCTCTACGAGGCTTCCAATATAGAGATACCAAAATATAGGGTGACCGAAAAAGCGGCTATCTCTAAAAACAAAATCGCTGTTTTGCTTGTCGCATCGAGAAAAGAGATTGCACAAAAACCAAAAAGAGAGCTTCTTAAAAAACTCGTACCCATAGAGCAGAGATGGCACAACTCTAAAAACAGAGGGGCACTGTATAGGTACAGAGTAGCTATCGATTCATATGAGAAGATGAAGATGCTGCTTCCTAAATATGCTGTCGCAGACTATATCTTTCCATTTTCAGACACAATGAGAATGCGCGTAGAAAAGAGTATTCCATATTTTAAAAATGTTGCACGCAATATAAGAAAAAAGTTGAAATTTTGCGTAAAAAAACCCTCATCTCCAGCTATGGAGTTTTTTGCTAAGGCAATTAAGAGGACTCTTGAAAGAGAAAATTTTTCATCAATAGAAGAGAAAGAGAGTAATGAAAAGACCCTCTGCATATCTATAAAAGCTGACTTGAAGCACAAAAAATCTAAGCAGAAATATATTTTCGAAGGCGTAGTAAAAGTCATTTTTCACAAGCCATACAGCGATCCTATATCTATAAAGAAGTATAGAGTTTACGGAGAGTCCAAAGAGAGTGGCATCAAAGCTCTTCAAAATGCGGCGAATCTTCTTGAGAAAAAGTTGAAAAACTCTCTTCTTAAGCCTGTATGATTCGAGATTTACTCACAACAACATCATACTCACAAGAAGCAGCAACCCTACAATAGCGACAAAAAGAGATATAAGAAAATATATGCTTTTGTCGGTATCGAGCTCGCCACGCTCCAAATGAGCGACCCACTTGGTATAGTATCTATAGGTATAGAGCGCAAGAGAAACACCCGCGGCAACGATAGCGATACCTAGATAGTTATAGAAAGAGATATGTTTTAGTTGAGGGACTTGAACACTCTTTTCATACAACTCTACCGCTACTAAATTTAAAAAAAGCTCGAATTTCTCTACGACAAAACCCAAAACTATTAGAGATATAGAGGTGCCTATCAGCGCAGTCGTTGCCCTCTCAACAGCCATTAGATCTTTTGGGTCGATCTTGCTTTTGGCTCTTTTTTTCATCTCACCTCTAACTTTTTTAAACTTCTACAAATTATACACTAACCGGAGCTAAACGGACTCTTTAATGTTGATTTTAGAAGCGGTCTTTGGTATACTCCCGAACTATAAAAACCCCGAAATCCTCCCTCTACAAAGAGAGTTTTCAAAGATTTAAGGAGTCATCATATGGGTCTTCCCGTAGGTATCGTAGGCCTTCCGAATGTCGGCAAATCTACCACATTTAACGCCCTTACAAAGGCGCAAAACGCTGAATCGGCAAACTACCCTTTCTGTACTATAGAGCCGAACAAGGCAGTGGTGCCTGTTCCAGACAGCAGACTCGAAGAGTTGGCCAAGATAGTCAACCCCGAACGCATACAGCACAGTACAATTGATTTCGTCGATATAGCCGGGCTGGTAAAAGGTGCCAGCAAAGGAGAAGGGCTCGGAAACCAGTTTCTAAGCAACATTCGCGAGACAGAGATGATACTCCATATGGTACGCTGCTTCGACGACGGCAATATAACACATGTCGAAGGTTCTATAGATCCGCTGCGAGATATCGAGATCATAGAGAGCGAGCTTATCTTTGCAGATATTCAGCAGCTTGAGAAGAAGATTGAACGCCTCGCCCGCCAGTCAAAGACAGGAGACAAGAAGGTG
>JAKIUX010000116.1 GCA_021647345.1 Hydrogenimonas sp. | reverse complement strand
TTATCGGATATTTTAAACAAATTACCATAAACGAACTGTTAATCCGCCACAAGTTCAGGTCTGTTTTTGTAGATTCCGACGCGCAGATTCTTCAATAAAACTTTGCTGCCGTTTTTTGGACGCTCATCTCTTCTTTTAAAGTAGAGCTTTATCTTCTCTTTGTCGCCATAATATAGGTAACCTCTTTTATATACCCCCTCTATCTGCGCCACTACTTCCGAAAGATCGCTATCTATATCTATCTTTTCAGGATTATTCAAAAGCAAAGCGGATATATCGGTCTCTCCTATATCTTTAAGAACTTTTAGCTTCGTAATCTCATGCAGTCCCCTATAGTTGTAGAGTCTTAGCACCTCGACACTATAGAGACGACCCTTTTTCAGCGCCGCTATATCTTTATAGACTGTGATAGCCCTTCCGCCAGGCTCTTTGAGTATGGCAACGGAACCTTTTTTGTAGATAACGGCTACCTTCGAAAGCGTAACCCTGCAAGGACCGGGCGGCAGATCGTAAAGCTTTGCCACCGACAGCTCAAGAGGTTTCAACTCTTGCGCCGAAACTCTTTTTCTTGAGCCCTTCCCCTTTTTGAACTCAAAAGGGGAGGTCGTGAAATCGGCATATATAGGCAGATGGTCAGAAAAGCCTTCGCCGATATGCTTTCCGTGGCCCCTTTTTGCTCTTTGCCATCTAAATATAGAACCGTCTCTTTTGAATAGATAGTATGGCGTGAATCTTTTGAAAGAGCGATCTACATAGCTAAACCCCTCTTTGTCGAACAATCTTTTGGGCAATATTATATGATCGAGCGCACTTTTGCGCCCATAGAAGTTGTGGCTCCATCTGCGTTTTTGGGGCAACTCCAGCCAAAGATTTGTATGATACGGCTCTCTCAGCTCTCTTTTAAAGATCGGCTTGCCCTCTTTATAGGTTTTCAATATGTGGCCGATACCGGTAATACCGCCTGTATCGTTTAGCCGCTTCGAGTGCAGTATCTCTTCGCTCTCATTCCAGTTGCTGTTTAAGTCTCCCAAGAGAATATAGTCGTTCTCAACTTGTGATAGAGCTTTTAAAAGGGCTTTAGCACTTTTGAGCCTCAAACTTTCAGGTCCGCTTCTTGACTTCCAGTGATTTATAAAAAGGGTCAGCCTGCTATTTTCTATCTCTACCGTCACCTCCAAAATGGTGCGGAGTTTCGATTTTGGGTCGGGGTCGATCTCTTTTTTATCTACGATCATAAACTTAGAGAGCAGGGCACACTTTACTGTTGTATCTTTTTTATCGGCTATCGCTCTGTAGGGCAAAGAGGCGCCGCACGCTTTAGCAGCTTTTTGCAAAGAATGCAGAGCCTCATCGCTCTCGATCTCCTGCAGCGCTATTATATCGGGCTTTAGATCGCAAATAACTCTTGATATATTTTCAAGCTTTACCTTAAAACTCTCTTCGTTCCACCCATAACCTGTATAGGGAATGTACTCTGTATACTCACTCCCGCTCTTTTTAAGATCAAATAGATTCTCAACATTATATGTCGCTACTCGAAACTCTCCACATAGAAGATAGAGAGGTAAAAATAGAATAAAAATAGAGATTTTCATACCCATATTTTATCTTTTTAACCTTCCAAAAGGCTGTTTAAAGTGTTTCGGTGATAATCTTATCTAATTGAAACTTCTTAAAAATTATAAAACAGGCGAAAGCTTTTGAATTTAGTCGATGGTCTATGGTTAATCGAAAAATGTTAGGAAACAGAGTTTACATCGTTTTGTTTAACATCTATCATCAAACATCAGTAAAAAAAGGATCTGCCCATGAGTGGAGTAACTGACGAGATAGCTTCGGAAGCGTTAAAACATTTCGCTACACCCAAGAACTACGGCGAAATGGCGGATGCGGTTGGAGTCGGCATAGGGTACGACAGTGCTACGAGCAACTACGCCACGATATACCTTAAACTTTCCGGCCAAAAGATCGAAAATGCCAAATATGTCGCACACGGCTCCGAAGATATTGTCATACTCGGCTCAATATTCACTGAAATGATAGAGGGTGACTCTTTGCAAAACGCTATAGAGAGAGCAAAAGAGTTGGAAAAGGAGGTTCAAGCGGCCTATGACGCCATAGAGCCTCCAAAAGTGGATCTATCAAAACCTGAGGGAGAGCAGGTAGAGGCGGTCTCTACTGAGTCGCAAGATGCTGCAAATATCGTGCTTACCGCCTTCAAAGCGGCGGTTAGGCATATAGAGAGAAAAGAAGAGGGCATAGTTGAAGATCACTTCAAGATAAGTATCGCAAAGCGCTGCCCATACTCAAACAGCGACTGCGCACTCTCGGCGCACTGACACTTCTGCTACTATCTCTTTATAGTTACGACCACGGCACCGCGCAGATCGCCCATCTTGTAGCCTGTGGCTCTGTCGGTCGGGTAGATCTTATCTATCTCAGCTTTGAGCTTCGGCGATATATCGGTTCCGTGACATTTTAGACACACCTTTTTATTTATAAGGAGCGGTTTGTAGAACCTATATTCGTTACTCTTCTTCTGGATAAGATATTTAGGAAGCTTGACGCCGCTATCTTTCAAGCTCTGAAGCGACTTTAGGATCACCTTTTCATCTCCTTCCGCCATATTCGCCGGATTTCTCGGCTTTAACGTTATTCTCTTTACACTTACATCTTTACCGAGCTTCTCATCTACCTCTGCCGTCAGGCCAGCTGCATTCGTTGCGCAGAAACTCAGAGCATCCGCCGGTCCGCCGGCTTTCATATGCTTTTTCATATTGCCGCCAAGGGTTTTCAGCAAAAGCTTGCTCGCCTCTTTCCCCTTTTTTACAACCTTCGACAATTCACTCTTTTTAGAGCAGCTTTCGCCTTTTGTCTCGTGAGTAGAAGCAAAAAGTGCCAAAGAGGCAACGACCGATAAAGTAACTATCCGTTTTATAAACATGACATTCTCCTTTTCAATTGAGTCCTTTGAAAACTCTTCTTCGAACAACATCTGCAGCATAATGGTCGGAATTTCATCGAAATTCTAAGATTCCATAGCAAAACCGTTTGAGCAGATCAGTTTTTCAGAGTTTACAATTAGTTTTGACTATTATAGCCAAAAGAGATCACCTATTTAACTTTAATCAGGATAAACTCTATTACCCGGCAAGATATATGATCTTCCTACACGGCCTATAGGTTCGAAAGAGATTTTTAAACCGGCTTCATCAACTATATATCTATCATCGACGAACTGTTTAACTATCTCAAGAATGATAGGAACTGTTCTGCTGTCTGGAAGATCAACCTCTTTATAAAACCTGCAAAAAAGTGCAGAAGGAGTGCCTGCCACCGCTGGAGGAAAGCCTTCTTCTATCTCTTTAAGCTCAATGCCGTACTTTTCAGCTTCGCTCACCCCCTTTGGAAGTTCAGCAGAGGTTCTATCCATAAGGCTCAAACTTTCAGGATCAACCATACAGATAGTACATTTTTCTGTTTTTCTGATGTTAAATAGCGTATCTTTTGGGGTTCCGTCACTCTTGTGGCCTATAGAGACAATAAGGGTAGGAGGGGAGGAGGAGAGGGGGGTAAAGTAGCTAAAAGGTGCTATATTAACCACACCGTCATCCTCTGTAACTATCCACGCTATGGGGCGCGGAATGATAGTTTGACTCATCAGTTTGTAGTTTTCGGAAGGTTTGGTAGCCGTGTAGTCGTAGAGCATCCGCTCTCCTTTTTTGGAAAAACTCGTATAGTAACTCTGAAATTATAGCGGATCAATCTTCGAAAGGTTCACTCTCTTTCTTGCTGTTCTCCTTTACAAAAACGACGACCCTGTTTCTTCCGCCCTCTTTGGCTCTATAGAGCGCTTCGTCGGCTTCGGCGAAAACTTCGTGGTAATCTTTATGTTCCGCTCTTAGATTGCTGATACCAATGCTGGATGTAACCTTTATTGTATCGTCGTTGAAATGGACAGGGTGAGACTCTATGGTCTCTCTAATCTTTTCTGCGATCAATTGCGCGGTCTTAATATCTGTTTCAGGCAGTATTACTACTATCTCTTCACCGCCGTAGCGCCCTACAAAATCTGTTTCTCGTATGCATGATCTTATATGGCTGCTAACTTGGCGAAGTACTTCGTCACCTGCCATATGGCCGTAATTGTCGTTTATCTGTTTGAAATGGTCAAGATCTACAACAGCAATGGATACATTATGGTTGTATCTTCTTGCGCGCTTAAACTCTATTTCGAGCATCTCCTCCAGATATCTTCTATTCCAAAGCCCAGTCAATCCGTCTGTCTTGCTCAAAAGTTCGATCTCGTGGGTTCTCTCTTTAACAAGCCTTTCGAGTCTCTCTTTCTCCTCTTTCGACTCTCTTATGGCGGAGAAGTAGATAGCTCTCGCTATAAAGAGGGCTATAAGCAGAGCGATTACGCTTGTAATCAGAGCCGTTTGAAGCAGTCTATGCTCATTATGTTTATAAGGAGTGGCATCTATTAGAAGAATGAGCTGTTTGCTCTTATTACCTCCAAAAATTAAGCCGTCTGCAAGCATCCTATAAACCGGTCTTCCTTCAAGCCAGACAATCTGCTCTTTTCCCAATTTATCTACATCGAAATATTTGCCTATCAAATCTCGATTGCTGCTCACCACAACTTCACCGCTTTTGTCTATAACGGTAATTTGAAGAATATTCTCTGCCGAGTTTACATATTTATTTAAAAAATCCTCTATATTTGTATT
>JAKIUX010000115.1 GCA_021647345.1 Hydrogenimonas sp. | reverse complement strand
CAGACATCTGCTGAATGAACTTGCGACGCTTTTTCTCTTCAGGCTTCATTGTACGACCCCCTCTTCCAAATCTTTTTCAAACATTACCGGATGAGCGTCGGTAAGCAGTTTTACCGGCTCTGAAATAGGTGCAAGTTTTGCCAAAAAGTTCATTATCGTAATTACCGGCGAAGCGTAGAAAAATTTTACGTTTGGGTTAAGTAACCACATTTTGTCGGCATAGTAGTATAGAGTGTAGGGGGTGTCGCCAAAACCATCCATATCTCTATCAAACCCTTGATAATCATCCCAGTAGTTTTTGTCCCAATTATTTTTAGAGGAGTGCTGAAGAGACTCATCATCATCTACTACATTCTCAATATTTCCTTTAAAGATATTGCCTACAATATTGTTCGCAATACTTAACGAGTGAAAACGTATCCCTTCAGCATTGTATATTATTCTATTTCCCTCAATTGTATTGTTCTGATCAGGCTGGTATGGAGATCTATCTATATAAAGCCCTCTCGCGCAATAGATCAAAGTGTTGTTCTTTAAAATAAAATTGCTCGCATCCTTAAGCCCGATTCCCAAGCCCGTGGTTCCAAGAGAGTTTTTTATTACATTGCCAATTGCCACGGTGTCTCGAGAGTACATAAAAAAGATCCCCACAGAGTTATGCTCATAGGTGTTATAAAGAACTTCGTTTCTACCAGCATACATGAAATGTAAAGAGTAGCGGCTATACTCCCCAAAGTTGTACGAGATAACATTTCCGTGCGAATACCAGACAACGACATCTCTTGAGTGAGTGACATGGTTGTAGCTTATATTGTTATCTATGCAGTACCATAATCTTATGGCATCTCCTCTTAGTCCGAGACTATAGGGCTTAGATCTTATCCAGTTGTTGACGATTTTGGAATTTCTCACCTGCTCCATATCTATTCCGAAAAGGGTATCGTCGATCTTACAGTTATCTACGGTTACATGTTCTGCATCTTTTATGGAGATTCCCGCATCGATACTCTGGTGGTTACTTCCGCTTCCGACTATTGTAAGGTTTTTTAGAGTCACATAGGAACTTCTTATCTTGATGACCGTTCCGTTCGCATCTCCTGCTATAACTGCGCTTCTATCTATACCGTCTATAATGAGAGGCTTGTCGATCACTATATTGCCTCTATATTCGCCCGGCGGGAGCTCCAGTTTCGAGCCAGGCTCGGCTCTGTCTATCGCTTCTTGCAAAACATTTGCATGCATTATGCAGAGAATAGAAGAGAGCAGAAGTCCCGTTTTGAGCACCATAGCCTCCTATTTAGCCTCTGCGGCGGCTCTACGCGCTTTACGTTTTGATATTATTGCAAGCAGACTGAAAAAGGATATGGCAAGCAGCAGCCAGAAACCGGTGGTTGGGTATGAGTGGGTCGTAAACTGCGCCACTTTCCCGTCTCCGAAAACGGTCGGCATAAAAGGTTTTATCTTAAAAGCTCCCCAGGAGTGCATATGGTGTCCGAACCAGTAGAGCCAATATGCGTAAAAACCGATGAAGATAACCGGTAAAAATACCGGTATAAGCATCAAAAGGTCCAGTATCTTTGAATCATATAATATATAATAAACCATCAAGAGGGCTACAAAAACGAGAGCGTAAGGCGCAATAGCTCTAAGATACGGAGCTCCTCTCTCCATAGGATCCATCCCGATATAGTGGTTTATTGTATTCATCTCATGCACATCTCCGCTGAATCCGTCGAAATGATAATATACCGGTATCCCTTCAGGAAATGTCTCTTTCGGGTAGTTGGGCGCTTCAAGAGCAACATACCATATAGGCGCGGTGACGACTGAAAGTTCGGCATCCTCCTCTATCATCTTCTTTAGATCCCCAACCGCATCTTTCGGGATAGTGTTGCTGACATACTGCCCCTTTTGGTAGTGATTCCAGACTTTATAAGATATAGCCGGTATCTCATCCGCTTTGCCGATTCTGGCCAGCTCCACTACATTATGGGTAAGCACGGCCGGAATCACAAACCAGTAGAGCAATATTCCCAGTGCAATCAAGGTAAAGATCCTCGCTTTGACCAGTGAGTTTTTCATAAGATATTCCTTTCTTTCGGATCTTTTAAGATTATATCCAAATTGTATCTGAAAATATTTTGATACTGGTCAATATTATATTTTTTGATTATGTATTAAATAATATATAAAAATATCTTCAGATGCAACGGCAGATTTATAGGTTCGTTTGAATATGAGCCGGAATAGTAACTCCGGCCCACATTTAAGTTAGAAGAGGTTTGCGTTTTCATCAATCCATTTGAAGTACTCGATGATATCTTTCACTTCCTGATCGCTCATACCCTGATTAGGCATTCGCAGATTGAAGTAATCGATCATAGATTTGACATAAGGGTCATCATACATCTTCTCAGGATTTTTTATAAACTCGTAAACCCACTTCTCACCGTTTTCATGGCGCTGAAGAACTCCTGTAAGATCAGGACCGGAGCTAACTTTTCCAATTACGTGGCATCCTCCGCAGCCCCCTTCGTTAAAGGCAACCTCTCCACGCTTGGCCGCTTCACTCATAGGCTTGGCGACTTTCTTGACCAGTAGATCTTTGGCTCTGATACCGACATCTGCGGTCTTAACCATGTACTGCCAGATCATATTCTCGAAGAGGATCGCTTTTTCAAGATCGCCGGCTTTGACCGCTGCATCAGCCTTCTCTTTTTGTTCCTTAATTTTGCCGTACTGATCGAGTGCATCTTCGACAAGAGCTTTGATTGTCGGGTATTTCTCATAATGGTTCTCTTTTAAGAACTTCACGACACTTTGAATAACTTTATCTGTCGCTGCATTGGTCGCTACGATCTTATCATACTCTTTTTTGAGCTCTTCCGGAGACATCTTAGCCATCTTTAGCTTTTGAGCAGAGACATATTTTTTATTGGGGTCTTTAACCATCAAATAACCCATCATCTCAAGATGTAGTGCAGAGCAGAACTCTGTACAGTAGTATGGGAAGACTCCCTCTCTGTCAGCTTTGAAAGTTACCGCTACCGTTTTGCCTGGCTCCAATGAAGCATGCACATTATATTGATCAACCGTAAACCCGTGTGTCTCATCTTCGGCTCTTTCTAGGTTAGTCAAATAGAATGTAACGGTATCGCCGAGATTTACAGTAACTCTTTCAGGATTTATATGAGACCTTACAACCGTACCGTATACATATACGTGGTTTCCTTTTCGAACTATCTTCTCTTGTCCTGCTAATGTTTTTCCTTCATGTATCTTGCCTGTAAAAGGATTGGTTCCCATCTTGTACCTGACGTGAGTATGAAGCTTGCTTGCTCTTATCGCTACGGCTTGATGGGGCTCACCCAAAGGCAGAGGCATATCGTAAAGAAGCTGCATCTTCTTTCCGCTTATATCTATAAGCTGGTGATTTTGCGGATGCAGAGGCCCTATCTCGTTGAACCTGTCGATGGCAAGTTTGTTAAGAGCAATGATATATTCACCCTGCGGATCCTCTGTCTTGCCTTCCATGCCGCAAAGGTGTCCGATGTTGTAGTTGACATTTACCCTATCTTCCACTTTACACTGCAGATAGTTCCATTTGACAACCTGGCTGTCGACATATAAAGATGTATATATTTCGCCTTCAGTTTTCCATTTAGGCCCATACTGGTTGTGAAGAGGTCCAAGACCCAGCTCAGCCTGGCAGTGTGCCGCCTTTTTGAGGTCCAGAATCGGAATACCGTACGGATCTTTGCCTGCATACTCTCTATTTTTTATAAGCTTTTGAATCTTATCCCAGCTATATACGGTTGCATGTGTATCGAGTTTGCCGCACACTACTATATATTTACCATCAGGGCTTACATCTACACCGTGAGGAGATTTCGGCTCAGGAATCAAAAAGAGCGCATCGTTCTTGACAGCCACTTCTATAGGAATGACTCTATGGCCGTTTACCATCTTTACATTTTTCGGATTTTCGGCAAGTTTAGCCAGCTTCTTCCAGTTGTATACATGCAAGAAGTCGGTATCGTTACGGCTCATTCCCGCCTCGAAAGGGGGAAGACCCTTCTCGATTCCGCCAGTATACATCTCCGAGTTGAAGGAGTTGGTAAAGCCCCATCCGTAGCTCGCCTCTTTGCCTGCATCGCTTAGATCCTGCATATATGGAGGCATCTCAATTGTGAAGGACTTCTCAGGAAGTATGCGCCCCTTTTTGTGGTCAAACTTCCATACGGTAACACCGCCCCTATATGTCTCTTTATACTCCTCTATAGGGTGATAGTTGTTATCGAATGGGGCCGCATACTGGCAAGCTTCGAGTATATACTCGCTGTTCGGTGTAAAAAAAGCGCCGCCGTGATCAGATTTGAATACCGGGTTGACCACAATTTGTTTCGTTTCAAAGTCTTCAAGGTCAATAATGGCAACTCTTGGGTTGGCTTTATCGTTGATCGCCAGCCATTTACCGTCATACTTACCGTCAGTCTCAGAAAGTCCCGGGTGGTGCGTATCTCCCCAGTTGATCTCTTTGCCTCTGATGTTACCCTGTCTGAGTATTTTGAGTGAATCTTCATCATATCCATACCCTTGCCAAGGCTCAGGTGTGAATACCGCGATCGAGCGGAGCAATCTCATCGAAGGCACGCCGATGACGAATACCTGGCCTGAGTGACCACCCGATGACATGATGACATATTCATCATGCATGCCTGTGGGGGTGTAGGTTTG
>JAKIUX010000114.1 GCA_021647345.1 Hydrogenimonas sp. | reverse complement strand
GTTGCCGGCTCTTTAAGAGGCTTTGAAGAGTCTCTTTTGGCAGGTAACGTGTTTTACAGTGTGATATCGGTGTAGCTTCAGGGGCTTTGCCTCTGTCGCATCGCCGGGGAGATTGGCTGAAAGTGGCAAAATAGCGCGGTTTATCTGCGCGTGAGCCCTCCGCTGAGGAGAACTCAGCGTTAGCGTAGCTTCAGGGGCTTTGCCTCTGAAGCGTATCAAGGAGTATTAAATGAAAGTAAGACCATCGGTTAAAAAGATGTGCGACAAGTGCAAAATCATCAAAAGAAAAGGCATTGTTCGCGTCATCTGTGTAAACCCTAAACACAAACAGAGACAAGGATAAGCATGGCACGTATTGCAGGTGTTGATCTACCTAAAAAGAAACGTTTGGAGTATGCGCTGACGTATATATACGGTATCGGCCTCACAACATCGAGAAAGATTCTCGACGCTACAGGCATAAGTTACGACAAGCGCGTCCATGAGATGACTGAAGAGGAGGCTGCGGCCATACGTAACGAGATTCAGAACAACTATATGGTTGAAGGAGATGTTCGCAAAAAAGTAGCGATGGATATAAAATCTCTTATGGATCTTGGGAGCTATCGCGGAC
Organism: Hydrogenimonas sp.; assembly: GCA_021647345.1. Lineage (GTDB taxonomy): Bacteria > Campylobacterota > Campylobacteria > Campylobacterales > Hydrogenimonadaceae > Hydrogenimonas. The sequence continues at coordinate 4,171 of JAKIUX010000114.1, read as the reverse complement.
TACGCCATAGAAGAGGTCTTCCCGTTCGCGGACAGAAGACAAAAACCAATGCGAGAACACGCAAAGGTAAGCGCAAAACTGTCGGCGCGGCAAGCAAGTAAGGAGTAGGAAGTGGCTAAAAGAAAAGCAACAAGAAAAAAGATAGTTAAAAAGAATATAGCGCGAGGCGTTGTGTATATCAGTGCTACATACAACAATACGGTTATTACCGTAACAGATGAAGCAGGCAACGTTATCTCTTGGAGCAGTGCAGGTTCGCTCGGCTTCAAAGGCAGCAAAAAATCTACTCCGTACGCTGCACAGCAGGCTGTTGAAGATGCGCTGGCGAAAGCGATGGAGCACGGTATCAAAGAGGTCGGAATAAAAGTTCAGGGGCCTGGAAGCGGACGTGAAACTGCGGTAAAGAGTGTAGGTGCGACAGAAGGTATTCGTGTGCTTTTCCTAAAAGATATTACACCGCTGCCTCACAATGGATGCAGACCGCCAAAAAGAAGAAGAGTATAAGGGGACGAGATGGCACGATATAGAGGACCGGTAGAGAAGATAGAGCGTCGCCTTGGTGTGAGTCTCGGACTCAAAGGCGAGAGAAGACTTGCAGGAAAGAGTGCAATCGATAAGCGTCCATATGCGCCGGGACAGCATGGCCAAAGACGCACAAAGATCAGTCAGTACGGACTTCAGCTTAGAGAGAAGCAGAAGGCGAAATATATGTACGGGGTTGCGGAAAAGCAGTTTAGAAGGCTTTTTAAAGACGCAAACAGAATGGAAGGCAACACAGGTGAGAATCTGATAGCACTTCTTGAGAGACGACTTGATAATGTCGTTTACAGAATGGGTTTTGCAACTACAAGAGCTTTTGCCAGACAGCTTGTGACGCACGGTCACATACTTGTAGACGGAAGACGCGTAAACATTCCTTCATACAGAGTGAAACCTGGACAGAAGATAGAGGTAAAAGAGAAGAGTAAAAACAATCCTCAGATTCAAAGAGCTATGGAGCTTACGAAGCAGACCGGTATAGCTCCGTGGGTAGATGTGGACGAGGCGAAACTGTTTGGTATCTTTACACGTATTCCAGAGCGTGAAGAGGTAGTTATTCCTGTAGAAGAGCGCTTGATAGTCGAGCTTTACTCTAAATAATAGTTAAAAGCGAGTTGCACATGAAAAGAATAAAAACATCACCATATATGCCGACCGAAGTCGATATAGAGCAGATCGGTACTAATAGGGTACGTATAACCGCATATCCTTTTGAAACCGGTTACGCGGTCTCTCTTGCCCATCCGATCCGCCGACTACTTCTTGGGAGTACGATCGGATACGCCCCAATCGGCGTAAAGATAGAAGGGGCATCTCACGAGTTCGACTCGATTCGCGGAATGCTTGAGGATGTTGCGGTGTTTATCATAAACCTGAAAAACCTGCGCTTCAAGATCAAAGGTGAGGAGAAGAAGGTTGAAGTTAGTTACAGCTTCAGCGGTCCGAAAGAGATAGTGGGTGCAGACCTGAGCAACGATCAGGTAGAGGTGGTTACACCTGAAGGATTTCTTGCAACTCTCAACGAGGATGCGGAGCTGAACTTCTCTCTTCTTCTGCACCAGGGAATAGGTTATGTTCCCAGCGAAGAGCTCAGAGACTCTCTGCCTGAAGGGTACATCAGTCTAGACGCATTCTTCACACCTGTTAGAGCGGCAAACTACACTATAGAGAATATGCTTGTCGAGGATAATCCCAATTACGAGAAGATTGTATTCGATATAGAGACTGACGGGCAGATAGATGCAGTTAGCGCATTTAAGAATACAATCGAAGTTATGTATCGACAGATGTCGGTATTTAACAATATTCTCGATATTGATATCGCAACAGAAGAGAATAGCACCGCGCCGGAAAGTCCGATAGTAAAGCAGCTTATGCAGGGGCTTGAATCTTTAGGCTTGAGTGCGAGAAGCTTCAACTCGCTCGAGCGTGCCGGAATCAAGTTCATAGGCGAGCTGGCTCTTATGACCGAGAACGAACTCAAAGAGATAAAGAATCTTGGTAAAAAGTCTCTCGAAGAGATCAAGGAGAAGCTTGAAGAGGTAGGCTTCCCCGCAGGATCTAAGCTCGATGAAGATGCTGAAAAGCAGCTTAGGAAAAAGATAGAGCAACAAAAAAACAAGAATGAAGGATAGAGGATGAGACATAGACATGGATATAGAAAGCTGAGCAGAACATCCGCTCACCGTGCCGCTCTTCTCAAAAACCTATCTATCGCATTGATCCAGAATGGTCGCATAGAGACCACGCTGGCTAAAGCGAAGACTTTAAGAAGTGTTTTTGAGAAGCTTGTTACACGGGCAAAAGCGGGTGACTCTAACGCTCACCGCGCCATATTTGCCAAGCTTCAGGACAAATCTTCGACCAAAAAGCTGGTTGAAGAAATTGCCCCGAAGTATGTTGAGCGAAACGGCGGATATACACGTATCATAAAAACGCGCCAGCGCCGAGGCGACTCTGCCGAGATGGCTATAATAGAGCTTGTATAAGTTCAAACTTCGGGGTCTTTGCCCCGAAGTTAAATTCTTCTAAATTTTAAATAGAACTTCTCTGTACCGGTTGTAAAATCTCCTCTTTTTTGTTATTATAGATCTATATTACGAATACAATTTAGGATTATAAGAATGATACCTTTTAGTGATGAAGATCTATATCCGGCCGTTTCGAACGTGATTGAAAAAGTTCGCCCCTCTCTTGCGTTGGATGGGGGCGACATCAAGCTGCTGGGTGTCAAGAACGGTAAAGTCTACGTTCAGCTGCAGGGCGCATGCATAGGTTGTGCCAGCAGCGGAAGCACTATAAAATATGGGGTTGAAAGACAGATGAGAATGGATATACACCCCGAGATTGAAGTGATAAACGTTCCGGTAGGTCTTGAGGACCAGTGGGACAAGATGGAATAAGGAAATGATGAAAAATAGTGAAAAGAGAAAGATACTAGATCGTGCCGAAAACCTTTTCTATCGCGGCGATTATAATGAAGCGCTGAGAATGTACGGAATATTGCTAAAAGATTATCCTGGTCTCGAAGAGGCCAGGATAGGAGCGATTCTAAGCGATATTGCGCTCGAAAACGATGAGGAGGCTCAAGCACTTTTTGAGTATTACCAGGTACTCAAAGAGGAAAGGCAAGAGGATGCCGAACAAATTATAGAGGATATGATAGGCTCCTTGGATAATGCCCTCGAAAAGATTTCAGACCTTCTTGACGGAACCCTTTTTTCACGAGAAGAGAGCTTAGGCGGAATAACATATAACGATTTTAAAGAGCTTGTTGAGCTGCGCGGAAGTTTCAGGCGAGCTTTCGAAGATATAATGTTTTCGACAAAGGTGATGATTTCAGAAAAAGAGGATCTTCTCGACTTTCTTCAGCAGCTTGTCGACAACGGTTTTAACGAAATGGCTATGAGGTATATAGAAGGCGCTGCGCTGGCATTCCCGACCGATGAGAAGATTATCGAGCTTATCGAAAAGATAAAAGGTTAAAGGTTGACCGTCGATTTTGGAGGCGATATAGGCCTTGTTACCGATGATAGCCGAGAGGCAGAAGATGGAAAGGTTTTTTTGGTAACCGACCAAAACCGCTCTTTTAAAAAAGAGGCAGAGTCGAAAGGGTCGAAGTTTATATCGCCAAAGCAGCTCATAGAGGCTCTCTCGCTCGATGGTATGGAGGTGGTCGGCATAACCGGTACGAACGGAAAAACCACGACTGCAGCGGCTCTGTATTCAACTCTTTTGGATCTTGGGTACAAAAGCGCTCTGCAAGGGACCAGAGGACTTTTTATCAACGATGAAAAGGTTAAAGAGAAGTCATTGACTACACCGACTCTTTTGGCTACTTTGGCGCATATGAAGGAAGCCAAAAAGAGAGGGTGCGACTTTTTTGTAATGGAGGTAAGCTCACATGCGATCTCCCAAAACAGAATCGAGGATATAGATTTCGCCCTAAAAATACACACGAACATTACAAGCGACCACCTCGATTACCACGGAACTATCGAAGCCTACAGGGCCGTAAAGAGCTCATTTTTTCAAGATGGTGGTAAGAAACTAATCAACCGAGATGAAGAAATATTAAAATTCAACGCCCAAAATACTTTTAGTTACGGCATAGAAAATACAACAACATACA
>JAKIUX010000113.1 GCA_021647345.1 Hydrogenimonas sp. | reverse complement strand
TATTACGGTCGGGTTCTTCATTGTTTTGGCGAAAAATAGCGCTAGGATATCCCCTTTGAAGTTGTACTTTTTGCTCAAAAAGGCAATTCTGTCGCCGTCACCGTCAAATGCAAATCCGTAGTCGGCACCGTTTCGCAATATCTTCTTAAGATCTTCAAGATTCTCCTCTTCGCTGGGATCAGGGTGGTGGTTCGGAAAGGTGCCGTCCGGCTCGAAGTAGAGCTTGTGCGCCGGAATTTCCAACTTCTGAAGCAGCGGTTCTATAGCGACGCCTGCCGCACCGTTGCCGCAATCAACCGCAATCTTCGGGTCAAACCCTTTTAGGTGAGAAAACTCCTTTGCGAGATACTCTACATAACTGCTCAGCGCATCAATCTTTATACAATCTGTCTCGGTCGAAATAGCCAGTGACGAAGACTCTACCTCTTTGCCTAAGGCATATATATCTTCTCCGAAAAACGGTTTTTTGTCGATAGTGATTTTAAAACCGTTATACTCCGGGGGGTTGTGAGATCCGGTGATCTGTATTCCCCCGGCGGGTGTGACATCTTTTCCTCCGACATTGAAACTGTTAAAGTTGCAGAAGTAGTTTACGGGAGTAGGCACCATGCCGCCATGCAGAACAATAACCTCGGCGGCGTTGAGACCGCTCACAAGCCAGTCGCTGAGCTTTGGCGAATGGGTGCGGGCGTCGTAGGTTACTACGGCGTAATCACCATATTTTTTTATCTTTCGGCCCAAAAAATAGCCTATGAGCTTTACACTCTTTTCGTCAAGGTCTTTACCGAAAACGCCTCTAATATCGTACTCTCTAAATATATGCTGCATTGAAACTCTTTTTTTAGCCGCTATTCTACCAAAAAATCGATTTCGCCGCTTTTTGGTAGAATTATTTTTTAAAAAAACTCGATTGATTCTTTTACAGATCAAGCAGTTTGCTGTTGATCGATAGTTAAACGGAAACTCTGAAAAACCTAAACCTCGCTCAGGCGAGATGAGATTTTTAGCGAAGCTGTTTAAGCAGAAGAGTTTTTTCAGAGGGCTAAATACATTGAACATGGAGATATTATGGGTTTTGACGAAAAAGCTGCTACTTGGGATGCATCGAAGCGCAGAAGAGAGCTGGCGAAGGGTGTCGCTCAAGGGGTAAAAGATAGCATCAGTCTTGACAAATCTATGCAAATACTTGATTTCGGTGCCGGTACCGGTCTTTTGACAAGAGAGATTATAGAGTCGGTAGCCTCAGTTACCGGAGTTGACAGCTCCGAAAAGATGCTCGAAAAGTTTCGTGAAATCGGTGACAGTTGCATAACCGCACATTGTGATATTAATAAATATCAGCCAAATAGGCTCTTCGACGGCATAATAAGCTCGATGACTATGCACCATATTGAAGATATTGAAGCTCTATTTCTGAAACTATACTCTCTACTAAAGCCCGGAGGCTTCATCGCTATCGCAGATTTACGCGAAGAGGACGGCACGTTCCACGACGGCGGAAACGAGGGGGTCTGCCACTTCGGGTTCGACACTAAGAAGCTGGAGGATATTGCCAAAAGCGCCGGATTTAAAAGCGTTAAGAGCGAAACCGTTTACAGCGTAAGCAAGGGTGAGAGGGAGTACCCCATTTTCCTGCTTACGGCAAAAAAGTAGATTGAACTAAATATATCGTCAATCTATCTGTTTGCTCTTTCTATGGTATCTCTGAACTATGTCAGGGTCAGGATGCAGGTTTATCTCCGCCTTCTCTCTGCCCTCGTATGGAATATGAGAGAGCACATAGCGTATCGACTCCAGCCTTGCTGATTTCTTATCGTTGCTCTTTACGATTATCCAAGGCGAATAGGTTGTGTGCGTACGGCTGAACATCTCCTCTTTGTAGTAGGTTATTCTATCCCACATCTTCTGAGCCTCTTTGTCTATGGGGCTTAATTTCCACTGCTTCAAAGGGTTTAACTCTCTCTCTTTGAACCTCTTTTTCTGCTCCTCTTTCGATATGGAGAACCAGAATTTTATCATTATAATTCCGTCATCTATCAGGGCATGCTCTATCTCGGGCACCTCCTGCATAAACTTCTCATACTGCTCTTCGCTGCAGAAGCCAAATACAGGCTCGACAATAGCTCTGTTGTACCAGCTGCGGTCAAAAAAGACTATCTCGCCAGGATTTGGCAAATGCGCAAAGTATCTTTGAAAGTAAAATTGCCCGGCCTCCACATCGCTTGGCTTAGGAAGCGCCACAACTCTATATCGTCTTGGATTAAGCCTCTCGGTAAAGCGCTTAATTGCTCCACCTTTTCCGGCTGCATCACGACCCTCAAATATAACCATAACCCTTTTATTGTTTTCATAGACCCAATTTTGAAGTTTTATCAGTTCCACCTGAAGCTTTACGAGATCCTCTTCGTACATTACGGTCCTAAGAGCTTTTTGCACCTTTTTGCCTTTAGCTAGCAGTCTTAAACCGCTCTTTTTCGAAAGCGAGTCTATCTTTTTCTGAACTGCTTCAACTCGCTTTAAAACCTCTTTATCTTTCACGCGCGCCTTGATAAATTCAAGATCTTTATTCATCTCTCTCCTCTTTCCTCTTTTTTAGATAGAACCCTCTCAAAATTGAGTGCTCTGAAAAACCCAAATCTCACTCTGGCAAGATGAGCTTTTAACTAAACTATTGTATTCTCTAATTATTTAAAATATAGTCAATCACTTCCGATGGTTTTTGAGCTTTAAATCCAACATGCTCTTCGCACAAGATATCGGAAGCAACTCCCCATCCTGCAAAAATTGAGCCTATTTTCGCCTTATTGGCCGCAATCATATCCTTTGGGCTATCACCAACCATCCAGCATAGATCTCTATCTCTTGCTCCGACAATCTTCTCTATAATCTCAGGGTGCGGCTTCGGGTTTTTTACCCTGTCGGCACCTACAATATCTTCGAAAAAGTGTGCTATAGAGTTCTTTTCAAGAATGATTTTGGATGTTTCGGTGGGGGCGTTTGTCGCCACAAACATCTTTATACCCGCAGCCTCTAACCGCTCAAGCATCGCGGCTACACCATCAAACTGTGTTGCGTTTTGCAGACACTGATTTGCATAGTGTTCTTCAAAGATAATTTTTGCCCTCTCTTCATATCTTTCGACTCCATAAAATTCGTAAGCGAGATTCAAGCCCGGTCTATTCATAAGATCGACGACTCTACTCTTTTCAAGTGGCGGCAGGCCGTAGCACTCAGATCTGACAAAGTTTATAGATGCGGTGATATCTTTCGCGGTATCGACAAGCGTACCGTCAAGATCAAATATTACGGTTCTCATGACTCTCCTTTGGTATAATCATATCAAAAAGAGAGTTTGTGTTGAAAAGAGTCGCGGTTCTTTTTCTGCTGCTTGTAGGGTTTTGCTTCGCAAAGCCTCTTCCTCTTCTTTTCAGCGGTAACAGCTCCATCGACTCAAGAGAGCTTTACGAAGCGGTCGGCCTACACAAACCATACTTTTTTCAGTTCTACAAAAGCAAACCGAAACTTGAACCAAAAAGTGCCGCAGCGATAGCGGGGGTGCTTGAAAACTACTATAAATCGCGCGGCTTCTACCACGCAAGAGTCTCATATAGAATCGAAAAAGATAAGATTGTTATCACTATAAGAGAAGGGCATCCTGTAACGGTGGCCGATATTTCCTATATATCTAAACTTGATATTAGAGATAGAATACCCTTTAGAATCGGCGAGAGATTCGATGCCGAAAAGTTCATAGAAAGCAAAGAGAAGATAAAAGAGCTTTATGCTGACAACCGATACTGCAACGTAATTCTTGATGCGAAAGCTTTTATAGATATAGAGAACGACAAAGCCTATCTTGTCTACGATGTAACGCCCAACGAACCATGCATATTCGGCAAAATTACAATCTCCACTCAACCAGGTCTTGACGCATCTATTGTCCGATCACTGCTCTACTTCAAAGAGGGTGACCCCTACTCTGCCGAGCTGATAAGAAAAAGCTATAAAGAGATATATGCCAACGAAGGGGTGGAGCGGGTCGTTATAGATGATGCCAAACATGAAGGCAACAGAGTTCCCGTAGATGTTTCAGTGTCGTTATACCCTAAACCTATTCACTTCAGCGCCGGTGCAGGATACAGCAGCGACGAAGGTTTGAATCTGCAGCTTGGTATAAAACATAGAAATTTTCCCAAAAATCTTAAAACTATCGGACTAAATGCGAGATATTCACAGGTTAGACACTACATTAAAAGCAGCTATGATATGCCCTTGAAAAACCACAACAGGTTTGCGGCAGAGGCGGGGTACAATGATGAGAAGTTCGACGGCTACAACGAGCGCTCCCTTCTTGCCAAAGCTCTTCTTAAACATTTGAGATGGCCTCAGGTTTTCCAAGAGAGCGTTACTGTTCAAAAGATCGTAACAAGCGACAGCCTCGATAGAGTAAACTTTCCAAACGGGACACTTGTGATAACATCTTTAGGAGCTGAATGGAGTTTTGATGAACGAGATTCGGTTCTAAACCCTACAAGAGGGTACAAGATCTCAGCCGATATTTCAGGTTCGGTAAAGTCGGCTATATCTGATGCAACATACTATAAAGTTTTTCTATCGGGGGCCTACCATCTGCCGTTTGAGAGCAGCACTCTCTCCTTCAGACTCAGAGGCGGAACAATAAAGGCTAAACAGGGGCATATTCCGCCATCATACCGCTTCTATGCAGGCGGAATGAACTCAAACAGAGCCTTCGGATCTAGACAGCTCGGCCCTAAAAACTCACTGGGAAATCCGGTTGGAGCCTTCAGCATCACCGAAGGCACTTTGCAGTACAGATTTGACCT
>JAKIUX010000112.1 GCA_021647345.1 Hydrogenimonas sp. | reverse complement strand
CAAAGTTGCCGAAAGTGAACGCTCCTATAAGGGGAGTAGACTCAGGAAGCAGAAGTATGCTAAGTCCCAGAACTATAAGAGGCAAAAAGAGCTTTTCGAGTTTATGAACCTTTCTCTGCTGAGTCATCACAATAACTCTTTCGGCTTTGCTTGTAAGAGCCTTCATTATCGGAGGTTGAATGACTGGAACAAGAGCCATATATGAGTATGCCGCAACTGCAATAGCACCGAGGAGGTCAGGGGCCAACTTGGAGGCGATAAAGATCGATGTCGGTCCGTCTGCACCGCCTATGATAGATATAGCGGCACAATCTTGCAAAGAGAAGTTAAAAAGCGGTGTATATTGACTCAGAGCTGCCGCACCTACTAATGTCCCGAATATTCCAAACTGCGCCGCTCCGCCAAGAAGTGCGGTTTTCGGGTTTGCAAGCATCGGCCCAAAGTCAGTCATAGCCCCCACACCCATGAAGATAAGCAGAGGAAAGAATTCATTAGCGATTCCGGCATTGTATATAACACCCAAAAATCCGTGGTCACCGGTCATATTGGCCATAGGTATGTTGGCAAGCAATCCACCGAAACCTATCGGGATAAGAAGAAGAGGTTCGAACCCTTTTGCTATTGCAAGATAGAAAAGAAGCAGGGTTATGCCTATCATGATTATGCGTCCCCAGCTCTGATGGAACTTGCTTACCTCTTCACCTTCACCGTTTACCACCCCCTCTTTCGGGTTGGTAAACGCGTATAAACCAGTGGTTTTATAAAAAGATGAAAGAAGTTCAAACATACTTTTGTCGTGATTTTCAGAGTGGACTGCACTTGTGCTCTGTTCAGTTTGAGATGCGCATTGATGCCCTTCAGCCATCGCACTTCCTGCAAAAAGGGTGAAAAAGAGCAATATTCCCGCAACAAAGGTTCGTCTCATAGCAATACCCCTATTCTACAAGCGCCAGAGTCTGACCCTCTTGGACCGCCTGGTTTGTCGCAACGTTTATCTTTGCGATTGTTCCGCTTTTTGGAGAAGGTATATCTATCTCCATCTTCATAGCTTCCAGTATCATTATAACCTCGCCCTCTTCGACACTCTCGCCCGGGTTTTTAAGAATCTTCCATACATTTCCTGGAACTTGGGCGGTAACCTCTGTCATTCCGGGCGCATTTTCGGCCGGAACTTCACTCTCAGGAGCGGGCTGCGGTGCGGATGCCGCCTCTTTTACAACTATTTCGCCCTCGCCTTCAGCCACTTCAACTTTAAACTTCTCACCGTTTACTACTACCGTATATATACCAGTCGCTTTGCTCATCGATCCACCTTCTTCATTTTTTTCTTCTTGATCTTTCTTTCTAACCATAAGAGGAGATTCGCCTTTTAAGAATGCTATCCCTTTTTTATCGCATGACGCAGCTATGAAAATATTCTCTTCAGTCGCCTCAAGACCCTCATCTTCAAGCACCTTTTTCCAGTAGGCTATAGACTTCGTCTCGTCTCTGTCGGCAATATCGAGAGGATTCTCTTTCGTAGGCTCGAGTTTAAGCTGCTCCGAGGCAATCTTTACAACTTCCGCATCCGGCTCCGCAGGAGTCTTTCCGAAGTATCCCAAAACCATGCGGCCGTATCCGGGCGCTATCTTTTTCCATGGCCCGAACATGACGTTATTAAATGCCTGTTGCCAATAAAATTGCGATACTGGAGTTACCGACGTACCGTAACCGCCCTTCTCTACAACTTCCTGCATGGCGCGGATAACCTCTGGATATTTATGCAAAATACCGCTGTCTCTCATCATCTGAGTATTTGCGGTCAATGCGCCTCCCGGCATCGGAGAGAATGGAATAAGAGGCGAAACCTGTGTCGCTTCCGGAGGAATGAAATAATCTTTCAGGCAATCTTGCAGGACCTCTTCATAGGCAAGAATCTTCTCAAGCTCCAAGCCGCCAAGGTCGTAATCTCCGTTTTTGGTCGCATGAAGCATCGTAAGAATATCCGGCTGGCTCGTTCCGCCGCTTACAGGGTGTGCAGCCATATCTATACCGTCAACTCCCGCTTCCAGTGCGGCAAGATAGCAGGCCACACTAACTCCCGCCGTCTCGTGTGTATGTAGGCGCAGATGTGTATCTTCAGGCAGAAGTTTTCTCGCCATCTTTATTGTCTCATAGACTTTATTTGGATTGGATGTGCCGCTAGCATCTTTGAAGCAGACGCTATCAAACTCCAATCCCGAATCGAGTATACGTCTTAAAACCTTTTCATAAAATGGGGCGTCGTGAGCGCCGTGGCACCCCGGGGGAAGATCCATTATCGTTACAACCACTTCATGCTTAAGCCCATGCTTCTTTATGCATTCAGCACTGTATGCAAGATTATCCACATCGTTTAGAGCATCGAAGTTTCTTATTGTCGTAGTGCCGTGTTTTTTGAAGAGTTTGGCGTGAAGGTCTATCATTTCGCGGCTGCCCGTATCGAGCATAACCGTATTGATTCCGCGCGCAAGAGTCTGAAGATTTGCTTCAGGCCCCACCGTTTCGCGGAACTTGTCCATCATATCGAAGGCGTTCTCCTGCAGATAGAAAAAAAGACTCTGAAAACGTGCTCCGCCGCCAAATTCGAAGTGGGTGATACCGGCCTCTTTGGCCGCTTCGACGGCAGGAAGGAAATCCTCCATCAGCACACGCCCCCCGAAGACCGATTGGAAACCGTCCCTAAAGGTGGTGTCCATTACATCGATATACTTCTTCTTTTTTGCCATTTGATTCCTTTTAGAGAGTTATTTGCGGCTGTTTTTATGGTGTTGTATAGCGGCTATAGCAGCTGCAACTTTCTTTTTATCTATGCCTGCCGCTTCGCCGCTCGTTTTTGTAGGTTTTTCAGGAAAGTACTTTGCTATTAGCTTGGCTTGAAGCTGAAGAACAAGAACCATAATGTAAAGAAAGACAAAGACGATTCCCATACCAAGAATCATATATTTAAAGCTTTCGGCTACCATGTTTTCCATTCTATCCACCTTGTTACAGTATGTCTAATTTTAAAACAGTTAAACTTTTAAAAGATTGAATATCGCAAAAAAGAGCACAGCTTCGAGCCCTATGTTACATAAGTCGCCTCGAAGAAGAGAGCTTATTTTCAAAAATAGACCGTTGAACACTTTGAAAAACTATAAATCAATGAAAAACTTTAAGACTTTGGAGCCTTTTACTGCACACTGCACACTACTCGCCGATCCCCTTGAATCTATACTTCTGAAGCTGTGACTCGTTGCCGCTAACTCCACCGCTGTGAATATATAGCACCGGTTTTTTCAACTCTTCATAGAAGACTTCAAGTTCAAGCCACATCTTGGGAGCGTATATGAGATCAAAGAGTATACCGCTTCTTTTTAGACTCCTCCACGCCTCAAGAAATCGAATGTCAGGTTTCGCGAAAGGGTGCTTTTTAAGACTCGCTAAAATTTTAGGCAGCGACTCTCCTTCAGAGTGCAGTTTTTGCCATTGGAGGCGTAGTGTCTCTTCATCTCCAACTACAGGGGTCGTAACGACATCTACACTTTCGGGAAGATATTTTGCAAGAAAGAGAGCGGTCGTACCTGTACCGCTCGGAGTCGCCACGCTCAGGCTTTCGATAGAGTTGCAACACATCCACTCTTTGATCTCGTCTGCCAGCACTTTTACACCTTCGGCGGCAACCGGATCGGCCCCTCCTTGAGGTATGAAAATCTCATCTTCCGAGATACCTCTTCTTATCTTCTCGATACTTTCGTAGAATATTGAGTGAGGAATCTGTCGAAGCTTCATATTCAATTCAAGAGCACGCCTTAGATTTCCTGAAGGCGAGCTTTCAAGCCGCTTTGGAATCTTCTTCACATAATAGACAAACTCCCACCCTTTCATCGCAGCGAGATAAGCTATTGAGAGCATAGCGTTAGATTGTGCGCCGCCATAGCTTATAACTTTTGAGTAGTCGTTTGAGTTGAACTTAAAAAGGGAGTATAGTTTTCTAAATTTGTTACCGGAGAATCTCGGATCGATCAAATCATCCCGTTTAACGAAAAAGTCGAGCCCCATCCACTTAAAAGGCTCGACACTCGATTTAGGGTAGGTTAAGTCAGTTTCTATCAAGGCAGTTAAGATCTTCAAAAGCGCGAACAAGACGCTCGGCCATCGACTTTTCGCCTTCTCTTAGCCACTTTCTGGGATCATAATATTTTTTATTGGGTTTATCCTCCCCTTCAGGGTTACCTATCTGCCCCTGCAGATAGTCGCGATACTTCTTTGCATACCCTTTTACGCCGGCCCAGAAAGCCCACTGTGTATCGGTGTCGATATTCATCTTGACAACACCATAGCTTATAGCGTCGCGTATATCTTTAAGCTCTGAACCGCTTCCGCCGTGGAAGACAAAGCTAACAGGCTTGGGAGCCGTCTTGAATTTTTCTTCGATATACTTTTGAGAATTGTCGAGAATTTCGGGTCGCAAAACTACGTTGCCAGGTTTGTAGACACCATGCACATTTCCAAAAGATGCAGCTATCGTGAAACGGTCGCTGACGCTTTTTAGCTCCTCATAGGCGTAAGCCACCTCTTCCGGTTGGGTATAAAGGAGCTTGTTGTCGACATCGGTATTGTCTACGCCATCCTCCTCGCCGCCGGTTATACCAAGCTCTATCTCAAGAGTCATGCCGATCTTGCTCATTCTCTCAAGGTATATCTTGCAAGTGGATATGTTCTCTTCAAGAGGCTCTTCGCTAAGGTCTATCATATGGGAACTAAATAGAGGTTTTCCATACTTGTGGAAGTGCTGTTCGCTCGCCTCCAGCAAATCGTCTATCCAATGCAGAAGCTTACGTTCCGCATGGTCGGTATGAACCATTACCGGAA
>JAKIUX010000111.1 GCA_021647345.1 Hydrogenimonas sp. | reverse complement strand
CTGTGGCGCTTCCGTCTATACCTTCTATGGGGAGGTTGTTTAGATCTTTTCGTATGGTATCCCAGTCGTTTGACTCAAGCGCTTTGCCCAGATGGATTTTTCTAATGAGCGCGGGCAGGACGTGGGATTTTTCAAGATCGAAGTTATCGTTAGGGCCGTAGAGGTTTGTTGGCATGACGCTGATGTAGTTGGTGCCGTACTGCAGGTTGTAGCTCTCGCACATCTTGATGCCGGCGATCTTAGCGATGGCGTAGGGCTCGTTGGTGTACTCCAACTCGCCGCTAAGCAGGTACTCCTCTTTCATCGGCTGCGGGCACTTTTTGGGGTAGATGCAGGTACTGCCTAAAAACATCAGCTTCTTGACGCCATGAAGATAGCTTTGGTGAATGACATTGTTTTGGATTTGAAGATTTTGGTAGATGAAGTCGGCTCTGTAGGTATTGTTTGCCACGATGCCGCCCACTTTCGCCGCGGCCAAAAATATGTACTCGGGCTTTTCGTTTTCGAAAAACTCCTTCACAGCCTCCGGGTCGAGAAGATCGAGCGCGACATATCTGACGGTGTTGTCATTTGTTTGCGGGGCTTTGTGGTGGTAGTTGGCGACGATATTGGAGTAGCCTTTTTCGAGTAAGTTTTTGACGATGGCGCTGCCCACCAGACCGGTGCCGCCTGCTACGAAAATTTTGGAGTTTTTTCTCATGATTTTCTCTTCTTTATCGTATGTTTGAATTTCAAAACGGCGAAATTTAGTTCGATGGTGGTTTCACTTTCATCGGTATTAAGATCGTTATCGAGTATTTCAGCGATCAGTTCACCGCTGCGCTGCATTAGTTGGTGCTGCTTTTCCTTCTCTGGGTTGTGCGAAAGTTCTTTGATTGTATGTGTCAGTTCTTTTATTTTAGCGAATGTTTCTATGATATTTATCGTTGTTTGTGTCGCAGTTTCGCTCTTTATGATGGTTGCAAGCATATAAAGCCCCTTTTCGGTAAAGGCTTTTGGATTAACCGACGAGTGTTTCAAAGGTCCGAACCGGTGAAATTTTTTCACCAGTTCTTTTTTTGTATCCTTGCCCACTTCAATAATATAGCCGTCGGGAAATTTTTCTGGATTGTTTTTGACGGCTTTGTTGATCTCTTTGGTCTCTACCCCATAGAGCCGGGCAACATCTCTGTCCAAGAGAACTTTTTGTCCGTCAATATCGAGCAGAAGCTCTTCAATCTTATCGATTTTTACAATCTCTGCCATAACTGTTCGCTTACTCGAAGTAGTTCATGATCGTGTAGCCGCCGGCTTTGAGGTAATCATCTTTTTTCATCAGCTGAATAACGCGGTTTGCTGTTGCGGTAGTTGGCAACGACAGGTTTTTTACAATCGCGCTGCCCACCAGATCGGTGCCGCCTGCTACGAAAATTTTGGAGTTTTTTTTCATCGTTAAAACCCTGTAATTAAAAAATCTATAGCCGATATAATCTCATCTCTTCTATCTGCCAATGAAGCAACTTTTATTTGGCAAAGCTCTCTTGGAACGGCAGCCATCTCTTGTGTTGCCATAAGGACTTTTTGCCCGTTTATCGTAAATACCGGATTAAGGTGTGTGATCGGAGGCAGATCTTTGACAAGCGGCACGATCGCGCGTGTCGCCAAGCCCTCATGAAGGTCGTCTTGTACATTGAGAAAAAACGGTACGCGCTCTTTGCTTTTGGCATTCGTATTTTCGTAAACGTCAAACTGGGCCACTAAAATGTCCTATACTCTTGCGCAAAAATGCCATGCTCTTCAACATGCCGATTGTATCTCTCTATGGCGGTTTTGTTTCTTTTTAGCCACTCTTGTTTAAGTGTATCTTTTTGTATCGTCAAAAGATGAGATTTCAGTGCATCTCTGATGATTTGCGTCTTTTTGAGTCCCGTCTTCATCGCGGCTTTAGAGAGTGCCTCTATCAACGACTCTTCGAGTGTAATCGTTATTTTACGCATCATAACGCACCTTTTTGAAGAAATGCCATATTTTACCATACTTACTCAAAATAGTTCATAATCTTATAGCCGCCCTCTTTTAAATACTCATCTTTTTTCATCAGCTTAAGATCGCTTGCCATCATCTCGTCCACTAGTTCGTTCAGTGTATATTCCGGCTCCCAGCCAAGCTTCTCTTTGGCTTTGGTCGGGTCGCCGATGAGCAGGTCTACTTCGGTCGGCCGAAAATAGCGCGGATCGACAGCGATAATCTCTTTGCCGACAGTCAGGTTTGCCGGATCGAGGTTTAGCTCTTTTAGGCGATTTTTGTCGATAGAGGCGATAAAACCTTTCTCGTCCACTCCCGTGCCTTTGAAGGCGACTTCGACTCCAAGGTAGCCGAACGCCATCTTTGCAAAATCGCGCACGCTGGTGGTTTTGCCCGTGGCGATGACCCAGTCCTCTGGTTTTTCGGCCTGAAGTATCATCCACATCATCCGCACGTAATCTTTAGCATGTCCCCAGTCTCTTTTGGCGTCGAGATTTCCAAGGTAGAGCTTATCTTGCAGCCCCAGGGCGATCTTTGAAGCTGCGCGCGTGATCTTGCGGGTTACAAACGTTTCGCCTCTTACGGGCGATTCGTGATTGAAGAGTATGCCGTTGCAGGCGAACATATCGTAGGCTTCACGGTAGTTTACGGTGATCCAAAAAGCGTACATTTTAGCGACCGCGTATGGTGAACGCGGGTAGAACGGGGTCTTTTCGGTTTGCGGAATCTCTTGCACTTTTCCATAGAGTTCGGAAGTAGAAGCTTGGTAGATACGGCTCTTTTTCTCAAGTCCTAGGAGCCTTACAGCCTCTAAAATCCTAAGAGTTCCCGTGCCGTCTGCGTTTGCAACATACTCCGGCTCTTCAAAACTTACCGCCACGTGGCTCATGGCGGCAAGGTTGTAGATCTCATCCGGCTGAACCTCTTGTATTATGCGAGTAAGGTTCATAGAGTCGGTCATGTCGCCGTAATGGAGTATGAAGTTTCTGTTTTCTACATGCGGATCTTGATATAGATGGTCTATGCGGTCTGTGTTAAAAAGAGACGTTCTTCTTTTGATGCCGTGAACAATATACCCTTTTTTTAGAAGAAACTCTGCCAAATATGAGCCGTCTTGGCCTGTTATACCCGTGATTAAAGCTACCTTTTTATTCATATATTTCCTTGAGATTGCATGAAGTTAAATATTAATCAGCAGTATATCCGATAGCCAATTAGTTTTTTATAAATAAAAACAAAAAAAGAGAGATCAGATTGGAGGCAAAAATTAAGCCTAAGATCTAAAAGATCCAGGCTTTAGGGCTATTTTTTCTTACAGGGCCCTACTTTTAACTGTGGCGCTAGTTTTTTTAGCGTTTTTGGGCCGATCCCCTTTATATTCAAAAGATCGTCAACTTTTTTGAAGCAGCCGTTTTTTCTAAAGGCTACTATCTGCTTCGCCTTCTTCTCTCCTATCCCCTTTACGCTTGTTAGCTCTTTTACGGATGCGCTGTTTATATCTACTGCCGCAAAGAGTGCTGTTGCCGTAAATGCGCTTAGAAGAATCAGTTTCATTTCACTCCTTTATGTGTAAATATATGAAGAATTGTAAATGAAAATATCTGAAATTTTACATAAATACCATGAAGTGTGTTTGGATGTTATGATTTTGCTCGTTCAAAACAGAGCGAACGATAACAGAGCCGGATAGATGAGCACGTTGATCCAGGGCATCCAGTGGGGTATGGGCATAGAGAGCATTGCGCGAAATTCAGCAGATAGGTTACCTTTTTCAAAGGTCTGAATCATCCAGAGCTTTGTCGCTATGTCTGCCCCTTTCATTACGAGTATCAGCCCAAGCAGTGCTCCATGGCCACCGTTTAGCAGAAGTATATAGAGCACCAGATAGAAAGAGGGGTGCATCAAAAATAGAAGAAAGATATTTTTTCGGTAGTATCTCTCTATATTTTCGAGTACTTTTCCGAATGTCGGGCCCTGCTGCCAGTAGCTTTCAAAGAGTTCGCAAAGAATGAGTGCGGCTATAAAGAGTGTGTGAGTCTGATCCATGGGTGGAATTTTACACCTTTTTGGCTAAAATGTTACAAAACAATGAAATCAGGATAGAAAGTGGAAAAATCATCTATTCTTGTAACAGGCGGCGCAGGGTATATAGGCAGCCATGTTGTAAAGCAGCTTCTTGAAAAGAGCGATGCCTATATCACAATACTCGACAACCTCTCTACAGGCTCCATGGGCAGAGTGGAGGCTCTGAAATCTATAGCAAACGATCCGTCGCGCGTTAGTTTTATAGAGGCCGATCTCTCTAACTTCTCGTTGATCGAAGGGGTGTTCAAAGGCAGAAAGTTCGACTCTCTTTTGCATTTTGCCGCGAGCATAGTGGTACCTGAAAGTGTAGAAAAGCCGCTGATGTACTATATGAACAACACCGTAAACACCGCCAACCTTATAAACCTTTGTGTAAAGTACGGGGTTAATAGGGTAATATTTTCCTCTACGGCGGCAGTATATGGCGAGCCCAAGGAGGTGCCCGTTTCTGAAAGTGCGCAGACTGCTCCCATAAATCCATACGGTATGAGCAAGTTGATGAGTGAAAATATTTTAAGAGATAGCTCTGCTGCTTATGAGAGCTTCAAATATGTGGTGCTTCGCTACTTCAATGTTGCCGGTGCCGATATGAACGGTGCCGAAGAGATCGACGAGATTGACCCGAGAATCGGGCAGAGCTTTCCAAATGCTACCCATCTGATCAAGATAGCCGCCGAAACTGCTCTTGGAAAGAGAGAGAAGATGTCGATTTTCGGAGATGACTTTGAGACTAAGGATGGAACTTGCATCCGCGACTACATACATGTGGATGATTTGGCCGATGCCCATCTCGTCGCTTTGGAGCATCTTGAAAGCGGCGGCGAAAGC
>JAKIUX010000110.1 GCA_021647345.1 Hydrogenimonas sp. | reverse complement strand
TCTTAAGACTACCAACGTAGCGCCTCGTGTCTACTCGTTTATCGAGGAGTACGGTATACGCATAAGCGTATGGTACATGACCAATGCTTATGCGACTTTGACCCTTAGAAGCACTATATCGGCGGAGATACTCGAACTTATAAAAGAGGCTGACGATATTGTCATCGCCTATCCGTCTCAACACCTTTTTGTCGATAAACCAAGAAGGAAGCCGACGCTTCCGGATCTTACGGAGAGCACCATTTCGCTATGAAAAGAGTATTTTTTAAAACTTTCGGCTGCCGTACCAACCAGTTTGATACCCAGGTTATGATTTCAAGACTCGGAGAGTTTGAGGTAGCGAAAAACGAAGAGGAGGCGGATGTAATCGTAGTCAACTCCTGTACCGTTACAAATGGAGCTGATAGCGGAGTTCGCGGCTATATAAACCAGCTTGAGCGAAAAAACGAAAAGGCGAGAGTTCTCCTTACAGGCTGCGGTGCCCATACGAAAGGGGAGTCGCTTTTTACAAGCGGCAAAGTGGACGGGGTATTCGGCCATAGTGAGAAAGAGAAAATAGAAGAACTTATAAAAAATGAGAGCCGCTTCTATGAGATAGGGGACCTTGAACATATAGACAGCACCGTTGTGGAGCAATTTGTAGGAAAATCGCGGGCATTCATAAAGATTCAGGAGGGGTGCGATTTTCGCTGCAGCTACTGCATAATTCCATATGTTCGCGGCAACGCAAGGAGTATGGATGAAGCTAGAATATTGGAGCAGATAAAGCGGCTGGCCTCAAACGGGTTCGGTGAATTTATTCTTACGGGAACCAATGTCGGAAGCTATGGTAAAGATAGGGGCAGCTCGATAGCCAAGCTTTTAAAAAAGATTAGTATGATACGAGGAGTTAGGCGTATACGAGTCGGTTCGCTTGAACCCGTTCAGATTACAGAGGAGTTTAAGGAGATTCTAAATGAGCCGTGGATGGCCAGGCATCTTCATATAGCTCTTCAACACACCTCCGGCAAAATGTTGAAGCTGATGAATCGAAGAAATATATTCGAAGATGACCTGAAGCTGTTTGACGAGATAGCGCAAAAGGGTTACGCTCTGGGTACCGACTTCATCGTAGGGCATCCGGGGGAGGGCGAAGATGAGTGGAGAGAGGCGATAGAGAGAGTAGAGCTTCTGCCTCTTACTCATATTCACGCTTTCACATACTCAAAAAGAGACGGAACACCAAGCAGTACGATGAAGCCGGGAGTGCCTGGAAATATAGCCAAAGCCAGACACAGAGAGCTTACTGAGCTTGTAAAGGGGAAGAATCGAAGATTCAGAGCTTCTATAAAGGGGGCGCTGGAGATTTTGGTGGAGAGTGAAAAAGATGGGCGCTATATTGGACTCGACCAGTACTTCAACAGGGTTGAGATCGAATGCGATAGAGACCTAAGAGGGGAGTGGCTCTGTCTTGATAGTTTCGAAGCCGCCAAGGAGGGCAACCGTGGACGTCTCTAAAAAGAATCGCTACATAATGGCCGCTTCGGCCCTTTTGGTTGCTCTTGTTCTCATCTTCGCTTTTTTAAGAGAGAGAGCGCATCTAATAGATGCAGCGACCGCTGAGAACCTTATAGAGAACTCTCTTATCGAAGATGCGAAGATCGATGGCGCATATCTATATTTTAGAAGCGCAAAAGAGCACTACAAAGTTCCAAAAGATGCAATAGATATTAAAAAACTTTACGCTGTTACACCTGTAGAGATAAAGGAGGCAAACCCTTATATCGCTGACATTTTAACTATTCTTTTTCTAGCGCTTCTTGTCATATATATACTGAGGTGGGCGAGAAAAAATCGGGAGCTCAAAGAGCAGCAGTTAAGCGAGCAGATACAGTTTGCTAACGAGCTTCAGCGTCCCAGCGATATAAAGCCTATAGTCTCAAATATAACATTCAAAGATGTAGCCGGAATAGAGGAGGTTAAAGAGGAGCTTGAAGAGATTATCGATTTTCTGAAAAATCCGCGCAAATATCTGAGCTTCGGTATCAGAATGCCAAGAGGAGTTCTGCTAGTGGGTCCGCCAGGCGTGGGAAAGACCCTCATAGCAAAGGCCGTTGCGGGAGAGGCGGGAGTTCCTTTTTTCTACCAAAGCGGTGCATCTTTCGTTCAGATATATGTGGGAATGGGAGCAAAACGTGTAAGGGAGCTTTTTAAAAGGGCCAAAGCCTCCGCACCATCTATCATCTTCATAGATGAGATCGATGCAGTGGGCAAGGCACGCGGCGGCATGAGAAACGACGAACGAGAAGCGACTCTTAACCAGCTTCTTACCGAGATGGATGGATTTGAAGATAGCAGCGGTGTTATTGTCATAGCCGCTACGAACAAGATAGAGATGCTCGATGACGCACTTTTAAGGCCCGGCAGGTTTGATAGAAGGGTTCATGTCTCTTTGCCTAACAAAGAGGAGAGAAAGTCTATCTTGAAGATATACCTCTCTAACAAACCCTACAATCTTGACCTTGACGAAATAGCCCAGATGACAGTAGGATTTAGCGGTGCGGCTCTCTCTTCACTTGTGAACGAGGCTGCAATCAATGCTCTAAAATCTGGAACAAAGATTATAGAGAGATCCGACTTTTTGGCTGTAAAAGATAAAGTTCTTTTGGGAAAGCGCAAAGTTTTAACATATACGGAATAGGAGAAGAGAGTTCAAGCAGCCTATCAGGCGGCGAAAGCGGTTACCGCATACTGGCTTGAGATAGATTTCGGTAAGATAGGGCTTCTTGCCGACCATTTTCAGAAGGTAGAGAAGGAGATTCTATCTAAGACCGACATGATAAACCGAATAAAGGTTCTTCTTGCCGGCGATGTAATGATGCATCTGCATTTCAATGAGCACTTTACAAACGCCGCAAACGATCTGAAAGAGGCGCGTCTGATAGCGAAAGAGATGGTCGAGCGCTACGGAATGGTAGAAGAGCTTGTATCGGCGACTCCGCCAGAGTTGAATATCATCAAAGAGGCGAGATCGGAACTGGAGAGTTTTATAGCCAGGGCGGAAGAGGGTATAATGCGCCTTGCAGATGTGATAGTAGTAAAAGAGAGTGCGACCAAAGAGGATGTAAAAGAGCTTTTGAATGAGATTTTTTAGCGGCTTCTCTTTAGAGGGAGAAGAGGTGCTTTTCGGCGAGTTTCTGAAAAGCTACAAAAAGAACCCTTACATTGTCGCCGGTTTCAGTTACGGAGCGATAAAAGCGCTGGAGTATGTTTATAGGTGCGAAGAGAGGGTAGATAGGCTCCTTCTTCTCTCTCCGGCATATTTTGTGCAAAAGTCTGAAGCTTTCAAAAAGACTCAGATAATCTATTTTAAAAAAGATCCGGCAAAATATTTGAAGAGTTTTTTTAAAAATGCGGCATATCCAGCAGATAGTTCTCTTTTAGACCCCTTCATGAAAAATGGAACTTTAGAGGAGCTGAAGGAGCTGCTGGAGTATGAGTGGCCCAAAGATAGGCTAAAGAGTGTGGCTGAAAGAGGTGTGAAGATAGAGATATATTTAGGTATGAAAGATAGAGTCGTCGATGCGCAGGAGGCGCATAACTTTTTTAAAGAGTATGGCCAGAGTTATCTTTTCAAGCCCTATGGGCATATTTTGAAGGAGGGTAAGATCGGTGGATAAGATAAAAGTGGGTGTTGTTACCGCCAGTGACAGAGCGAGTGCTGGAATATATGACGATATCTCCGGTGTAGCTATTATGGAAACCTTAAAAGAGTATCTTCAAAACGAGATCGAATTTCTTTACAGATGTATACCGGATGAGCAAAAAGAGATAGAAAACGCGCTGCTTGATTTGTCGAAAGAGGGTTGCGACCTGATCGTTACGACAGGTGGTACGGGGCCGGCTAAACGAGATGTTACGCCTGAAGCGACAGAAGCTGTATGCCAAAAGCTGCTTCCGGGTTTTGGGGAGCTTATGAGGCAGGTTAGCCTTCGTTACGTGCCCACTGCAATTCTTAGCCGCCAGACTGCGGGTATTTGCGGTGAAAGCCTCATCATAAATCTGCCGGGAAAACCGAAGTCTATTAGAGAGTGTCTGGATGCTGTTTTTCCTGCAGTTCCTTACTGTATCGATCTTATCGGCGGCAGATATATGGTAACTGACGAAAGCGTTATAAAAGCTTTTAGGCCGAAAGGAAAATAGGAGGATTTCAGGAGCGAAGCTCCTCTTATCTGTAGTAAAAATATGGCGAAAAAGAAAAAGAGACTTATAAAATATAATCAGACGATACGAAAAATATTTGGAGGAGTAGGGTTCGATGAGGGTATAGAGAGGGTGCCTCTTGATAACCTTATAGAGATGGCTATGATTCTCTCTTTGAAAGAGCAGCATCTGAGCAAGACGGAGCTGGTTAGAGCATTTAGACGTATATGGTCTTCGGCAGAGTCATCAGATAGAGCGCTTATAACAGAATATCTCAAATCTCTCGACACTACATTTGGTCCGCAAGGGACCGTTGCAAATATCGAAGAGAGACGCAGGAAGATCGATGAGATACTTGCGCAGATTGAACATACTCCGGCAGAGTCCGTCGCAATAAGGGAGCAGTTCGAAGAGTCTAAGCTAAAAAAGATTACTCCAAAAAGAGTGGCGAAAGCTCTTGCAAAACTTCGCAGCGATTTTAAGCGAAGCAGGCTCGAGGAGCTTGGCGAAGGATTTTTCGATGAGGATGGCCGTTTCATCTTCTACCACTCCTTCGAGTTTAAACTTTTCGACGAGAGTTTTAGGAAAATTTTGGAGCTTGAGTCTACTCCTTTTGAGGAGACCGAGGTTTTAAAAGAGGATGAGGAGCATCTCTTAAAACGGCTGCAAGAGTGTAAAGAAGAGACTATAAAGCTAAAGAGAGAGAGGATAGATCTCTTTTTGAAGCTCGCTTCCAAGCCGAATAGATATTTGAGCAGAGATCAGATAT
>JAKIUX010000109.1 GCA_021647345.1 Hydrogenimonas sp. | reverse complement strand
CAGCCGATATAAATAGTATTGTGTTTAGCATATTTTTCCTTTCGGCCATAAGTGTAGCTATTACCTAATATATCGGTAAAGTTTGCGCTTTATTTAGCCTCCTTGCCGCCATTGCATAATTTATCGCATTGTAATCAGATATTGAGTAAACTAAATAAAATATTCCGGTTCGAACAAGGAGTCTCTATGAAACAGCGCTTTACACATCTGCATCTGCATACGGAGTACTCCCTGCTTGATGGAGCTAACAAAATATCTAAACTTGCCGGCCGTCTCAAAGAGCTCGGTATGGATTCGGTAGCTATAACCGACCACGGCAATATGTTCGGAGCGATAGATTTTTATCAGAAGATGAAGAAAGAGGGTATAAAGCCTATAATCGGTATGGAGGCATACCTTCACAATCAGGATGATATAGGCGACAAAAGTACCCGCCAGCGCTTCCACCTCTGTCTATATGCTAAAAATGAGATCGGTTACAAGAATTTGATGTATCTAAGTTCGCAAGCTTACATAAACGGTTTCTACTACTATCCTCGCATTAATAAAAAGCTTTTAAGGGAGCATAGCGAGGGGCTAATATGCTCTTCGGCATGTCTGCAAGGGGAGGTCAACTGGCATTTGAACCTCAGTGAAAGAAATGTGAAGTTCGGTGCCAAAGGGTATGAGAGAGCAAAAGAGGTGGCGCTAGAGTATAAGGAGATTTTCGGTGACGACTTCTATCTTGAACTGATGCGCCATGGTATAGGCGATCAGCACGCTATAGATGAGCAGGTTATCAAACTTAGCCTCGAAACCGGCATAAAGATCGTCGCTACAAACGATACTCACTACCTATACTCCGACGATGCCGAAGCCCATGAAGCATTCATGTGTATAGCAATGAACAAACTATACGACGACCCCAACAGGCTTCGCCACTCTGTGCATGAGTTCTATCTCAAATCTCCTGAAGAGATGGCGGCCCTTTATGCAGATATACCTGAGGCTCTGGAGAATACGCAGGAGATAGCCGACAAATGCGATCTGGAGCTTAACCTCGGAAACCCTACGCCGCCAAACTTTAAGTTTGCAAGAGAGTATGCTGCCAACTCCGGCATAGAGGTGCCTGAACCTGAAGTTGAAAATAGTTTCGCCAACGATGAGGCGCTATTTGTCCATGAATGCAGAAGGGGGCTTGAAGAGAGACTCAAGTTTGTAGATCCTTCGCGGCATGAAGAGTATAAAGAGCGCCTTGAGAGAGAGATGCAGATCATAAATCAGATGAAGTTTCCCGGTTATATGCTCATAGTTTGGGATTTTGTAAGAGAAGCGAAGAAGAGATGCATTCCTGTGGGCCCAGGAAGGGGCTCAGCTGCCGGAAGTCTCGTGGCGTACTCTTTGGGTATAACCAATATAGACCCTATGAAGTACGATCTTCTCTTCGAACGATTTTTGAACCCTGAGCGTGTGAGCATGCCCGATATCGATATGGACTTCTGTCAGGCGCGGCGCGGTGAGATCATAGATTATGTAATCGAGAAGTATGGCCGCTACAATGTTGCGCAGGTAATTACATTCGGTTCCCTGCTTGCAAAAGGTGTCATACGCGATGTTGCAAGAGTTCTGGGTGTCAGTTATGCCGAGGCTGACAAGATGGCGAAGCTTATACCGGACGAACTTGGAATAACTCTAAACGGAAAAGGAAAAGAGGGGACGGAAGGTTTTAAGCCCGGAGCGTTTCAGAAGGAGCCTAAGCTTAGAGAGCTTATCGAGACAAATCCTACAGCCGCTCGTGTTTGGAAGTTTGCTTTAGCGCTTGAGGGGCTCAAGAGAAATGCAGGAATGCACGCTGCCGGGGTTGTCATCTCGAATGAGGAGCTTTGGCATAAAACTCCTCTTTACAAACCATCAGGCGAAGAGACTCTGGTGACGCAGTACTCTTTGAACTTTCTTGAGGATGTAGACCTTATAAAGTTCGACTTTCTTGGGCTCAAAACCTTGACGGTTATAGATAATGCGGTCAAACTGGTCAAGAAGAGGCACGGTGTCGAGATAGACCTTGATAATATGCCGATGGATGACCAAAAAGTCTACGAGATGATAAGAAGCGGCGAGACCGTAGGGATGTTTCAGATAGAATCGGGCGGTATGCAGCAGCTAAACTCGAAACTGAAGCCTGACAACTTTGAAGATATAATCGCGGTTTTGGCTCTATACAGACCGGGACCTATGGAGTCTGGAATGCTCGATGATTTTATAGAGCGAAAGCATGGCCGGCAGGAGATCACCTATATGTTTCCGCAGCTTGAGGAGATATTGAAACCGACATACGGTGTAATTGTCTATCAAGAGCAGGTTATGCAGATCGTTCAGACTATCGGAGGTTTTAGCCTTGGAAAAGCAGATATTGTCCGAAGGGCGATGGGTAAGAAGAAGTTCGATCTTATGCAAAAATATAAGAGCGAGTTCGCTCAGGGAGCGAAAGAGCAGGGGCTCGATGAGATAAAAGCGGCGGAGCTTTTCGACCTGATAGAGAAGTTTGCCGGTTACGGTTTCAACAAGTCTCACTCTGCGGCCTACGCAATGATTACCTATCAGACGGCCTATTTAAAAACCCACTATCCTGCCGAATTTATGGCTGCCCTTCTTACAAGTGAAAAAGACAACACCGACAAGGTGGTCAAGTATATCGACGAAGTGAAGAGGCTTGGAATAAAGCTTTTGGCTCCCGATATAAATCGCTCCGCTCTTGAGTTTACTCCAGACAGCGATGGGGACAAAGATGTGATTCTTTTCGGTCTAGGAGCCATTAAGGGTGGCGGTGATGCTGCAGTTAACGCGATACTTGCCGCCAGAGAGGAGGGCAGGTTCGACACATTAGAGGACTTTGTCGCGCGAATAGATACACAAAAAGTCAACAAAAAGGTTATCGAATCGATGATCAAAGCGGGAGCGCTTGACGGCTTCGGGTATAGCCGCAGGGCTCTGCTTGAGTCGATTGAAGCGATTATAGAGGCTATGCACGAGTCGGCGAGAGCCAAGCAGATGGCGGTCGGATCTCTGTTTGGAGATGCCGAAGAGATGGTTAGTGTAAAAGTGGATATTGTGCCGATGGAAGAGTACCCGCAAAAAAGCCTTCTGGAACTCGAAAAGGAGTCTCTCGGTTTTTACGTATCGGGCCATCCGCTCGACCGATTCAGAGATGAGCTCTCAAAGATCGAATATACACTCTCCTCCGACATCGACCAGATAGCTGACGGTTCAAGCGCTCTGCTAATAGGGAAGGTGGAAGAGGTTACGACCAAAATCAGCAAAAAGAACCACAAGTTCGGTATAGCCAATGTAATGGACCTGCATGGAAATATCGAGATAACACTGTTCGAGAGGCAGCTGGAGCAGCTTGAGAAGTTCGATTTGGATGAGCCTATCGGTTTTAAGGTGACTGTAACCAGAGACGGGGATTTTACCAGAATGAGAGTCCATAAGATAATGGAGCTCAAAGCCTGCAAAAGAGAGAAAGTAGATACGAAAATGGTTGAGAAGCCGCAAGAGCCGATGGTGATTCGCCTCGATCTCAGCCATGAAAAGATGAGAATTCTCGAAGAGATATACAGACTCGCCCGCTCAAACCCCGGAAAGAAACCTTTGAAACTACTTCTTAGTTCGAAACTTCAAGAGGTGGAGATAGAGTCCTCTTTGCATGTCAATGATCAAGTGAAGAGACTTCTTGAAGAGATGGATGAGGTCGAAGTTCTCGCGTCGGCATAGATCTCTTTTTTGTATGTAGGAGTTTGCTGATCTTGATAGCTTGTAGCCCGCAGAATGTGTGATCTGACGGTAACATAAGTTAGAAATTAACCGATATTTATATAGCTATATTTCAATTAAGGCTAAAAAATGTCGGAATACTATCTGTTGGGCAGGCAGCCAATATTGGATGAGAAGAAGAGAATTTTTGCTTACGATCTACTTTTTAGAGATGAAAACTCGAAGCCCGATACCGCTCCGGGACGCTATGCTACTGTATCTGTGCTTACAAAAGTGTTGAATCAGTTTGGCGCCAGAGAGATATTGGGATCATACAAGGCTTTTGTGCGGGTCGAGAGAGAATTTCTATTTAACGATCTTATTCTCGATATGCCTAAAGATATTTTTGTCTTTTCGCTGCTTCCTTCCATGAGGTTCGATATGACGGTAGCCAAAAGGATCGTCGACTTAAGAAGAAGAGGTTTTGAAATTGCTCTTAATGATGCGATTTTGGACAGTGAGCTTATGAAAAGAGTGGGGCCGCTTCTGCCATACTTCAGTTACGTAAAGATCGATGTAGAGAGGAGCCCAAAAGAGAGTTTCGAAAAGCTTCTAAAGAGAGTCAAAGCGTATGAGCCTCAGTTGATCGCAGCTAAAGTTGAATCTCCCCATACTGCTCAGTTTTGCGAAGATATCGGTTTTAATAGATTTCAAGGCTATTTTTTTGCAAAGCCTAAAATTTTGAAACAGCAGAAGATCGACCCGCACTACAGGAGTGTCATACAGGCATATAACCTGCTTATATCTAATGCGGAAGCGGACGAAATAGCCTCATATCTGGAGCAGCATAGCGCCCTCTCTCTTCAGCTGCTAAGGTATGTCAACTCCGCGGCACTCTCTTTGACGAGGCAGATCTCATCAATTCGGGAGGTTATACTTCTGCTAGGCAGGCACAATGTAGCGCAGTGGCTGATGATGATAATATACGCTCAAAGCGTAGGAGGCAAGCAAGGAACAACTACACTGGCTCTTATGGCGAAAAACAGAATGGAGCTTATGAGGGGTACATGGAAACTGATGTATCCGGAGGCTTCAAGAAAGGAGCTTGACGAAGCTCATTTCGTAGGTGCGCTCTCTCTGCTTGACGTAGTGATGCAAGCGCCGATGGAAAAGGTTCTTGAAGAGTTTAATATATCTGATGATATAAAAGATGCGCTTATACATAAAAGAGGCAAGTATGCTCATGTATATATGTTCGTCC
>JAKIUX010000108.1 GCA_021647345.1 Hydrogenimonas sp. | reverse complement strand
ATCCCTCGTCAAGAATAACCCTTAGACTCCATCCGGCGCAATATCCGCTAAGACAGTCTAAATCGTGTATATGGTAGTCACCGTTTCTATGGGCGTATCCCTCCTCTTTCGAGTATACTTTGTCAAGCCAGTAGTTGGCTATTACTTTTCCGGCTGTATTGTTTATGAGACCGGCATGTGAGTAGCCTGTGTTGGAGTTTGCGTTGATACGCCAATCGCTTTTAGAGATATACTCCTCTATCGTTTCGGTGGAGTTTACAAATGTGGTGTCTTCCATAAGACCGAGAATATGCTCTCTTTGCATTTTGTGGGTGTGGCGGTAGATCATGAACGAGCGCATTACGTCGAAGTAGCGAGCTTTGAAGAGCTCTTGCTCTATCATATCCTGAATATCTTCTACAGCGGCAAGACGTTTCTGCTTCAAACGCTCGATTACGTTGAAAAATATTGAAGAGTCGTATGTGGTATTTTGGCTTTTGAATGCCGCTTTTATCGCATCTTCTATCTTATAAGGTGCGAACGGCTCTTTGGTTCCGTCACGTTTTAGAATCTCTTTTAGCATCATTGTAATCTTTTTCGGATTAAGGTTGTCCTTCAAAGTTTTCGCTTTATCCTGCAAATTTCCTCAAAAACCCTGCAGAGCAACTCTCCACAGGGCAGAAGGGCTGGAAGCTTTAAGCTTCTAAAATGCTCTTTTTTGCAAGCTAAAGGAGCAGGTTTCCGGCTGCACTTTGTGCTTCTGCGGACTCTGAAATTGTAAGCTCTTTTTACTTGCCGAGCCATAAAAAAATAGCTCACAAAAGTGTCACTCAGTGCCTATTTTTAGGGGTTGAGTGACACATTTATGACACATTAGAAAATATAATATAGATTGAGTCCTCCAAAAAGACTCTTCTGTGAACAACATCTGCAGCGTAATGGTCGGAATTTCGTCGAAATTCCGAGATACTATAGCGAAGCCGTTTGAGCAGAAGAGTCTTTTTTGGAGCATACGATTGATATAATATAAATAAATCTCTTTGTTTGATATATATCAACGAAAGCCAAAATAGTTTTGAGTAAAATCGCTTTAAGAAATCAGATGCCTGGCGAAAGCCGGTCGTTAAACTTTCAGGAGGTTCAGAATGGACTGGATGCTTGTCTCTTTTTTGGCGATAACGGCTATCTCTATGGCAAAAATATATTTTATGTTTAAATAGGAGTAAAGTGTGGAAATATCAAATTATATGCGTAATGAGCATCGTAGTTGCGATGAGTCTTTTGCGAAATCTGAACATGCGGTGAATAATGATGATTTCAAAGAGGCATTCAAACATTTTGAAGATTTCATGATCGAGACTCTGAACCATTTCGCCAAAGAAGAGGAGATTCTTTTTCCCGCTTTCGAAGAGGCTACCGGCAGCACCGAAGGGCCGACAATGGTGATGTGCCACGAACACAACCAGGTGCGTCAGCTTCTTGAAAAACTTAAAGATGCTATTAAAAATGAGGATAAAAAAGAGTTCTTTTCGGTTGCCGACACTCTTATGATACTTCTACAGCAGCACAACATGAAAGAGGAGCAGATGCTTTACGCTATGTGCGATCGCGTTCTTCAGCAGCAGGCCGGCGACCTTGTTGAGAAGATGAAGGAGCATTGAGAGAGGTGGAGATTTTAGAGCTGGATGCCCGAGAGCTTTCGTATCCTGAACCTCTGGAGCGCTCTGTGCAGATACTGCACAGGCTCGACGGCTTCAACTGTTTTCATCTAACTATTCATCGCTATCCGCGCCCTCTGCTCATGATCGCCGAGAAGCTCGGCATAGATTTCGAAGTGTGCGGAAGCGATGAGGGCGGGTGGCATATACTCTTTTCAAAAGGGGGCGGCGAAGATTTGAGAGAACTCATGAAAAGGTACTGCAGTGTTTAGTCACGGGCTCTCTTTAGACCAGGCTCCCCCTTTAAGCGTCATAATGCGCTTTTTCCTGACAATTCCTTTTTTTGGGGTTCTGGCAGCTTTTGGCATACTCTTTGCAGATGTGCAGAACCTTGGAAATTGGGATATACCGCAAACGGTTGCCATAGTTCACCTGCTTCTGATAGGAGTCGCCGCTATGGCTATGATCGGGGCTCTTTTTCAGATGCTTCCTGTGCTTGCGGGTGCCGCGATAGCTGAACCGCTCTATCATGCCAGGTGGACTCATCTGCTGCTTATAATCGGTACGCTTATGATAACCGCAGCTTTCTATTTCAATACATACATATTTATGCATCCGGCGGTTCCTCTTCTTATAGGGTCTTTCGGTTTTATTATATATCTGATGCTTTCGAAACTTGCCGCCGTAGAGAACAAAACCCCATCGGTTGTCGGAATGATGGTCTCTTTATCCTCACTGGGAGCGGGATTGCTCTTAGCACTTATTCTGACCGCAATATTTATGGGCGCCGATTTTGGGATGGAGCCTCTGCAGCTTCGCTCCCTGCATCTTAGATTTATGCTTGCAGGGTGGATCGGAACACTTGTGATGGCTGTCTCTTTTCAGGTTATCGAGATGTTCTACGTAACTCCGCCATATCCGAAATTTGTAAGATCATTTTTCCCGCTGGGAGTACTCTTTTCTCTTTTGCTCTATACGATTGCCATTTTTGCAGATTCGGTCATTGCATCCGTTGCGGATGTGATGCTCGCACTCCTTTTTCTATGCTTTTCGTTGGTAACGCTAAGAAGGCTTATGCAGCGAAAACGACCTGTAGCCGATGCTACTGTTTGGCTTTGGAGAACGGCGATGATCTCTTTGCTCCTCTCCTCTCTTTCAGCGATACTCCATATCGTTGCGGGTATTGATGGTGCAGTACACTTTTTCGCTCTGCTTTTTGGTTACTTCGTGCTGAGCGTTATATTTGCCATGAGTTACAAGATAGTACCTTTTCTGGTCTGGTTTCATCTTAATGCGAAGGGAGTGCTGGAGACTCCGCTGATGGGAGATATACTTCCGGCCAAAGCGGCCACGCTGCACCTTTGGCTGCACTGGGTCCTTGGGGTCTGCGGTCTTTTTTTGCTATTGACCCCATATGCGTACAAAGGTATTGCACTGCTTCTTGGAGCCGGTTTAATAATCTACGGCGTCAATATATTGCGTGCCCTTAAGATCTACAACTCATTAAAAGATAAAGGATTGTTATGAGATACCCCGATTTTTTCGACGATGTCGAACCTATAGATACATACGACCCTCTGGCGGAGACTCTCGGAGCGGTAAGAAGTGGTCTTATAAGTTATAACTACCTCGATATGGTAAAGCTTGCAGGGCACTCCTGTCCAACCGTTGCAGGCGCGTGGCTTATGAGTAAAATAGGACTTAAAAAGCTCTATGGTGATGAGCTTCCGGTAAGAGGAGATATTGAGGTTAAGATGAGAGGTTCGCTTGATGAAGGTGTAGAGGGTGTTATAGGAAGCTGTATAGGTTTAATTACAGGTGCAGCGAATGAGGGAGGTTTTAAGGGACTTGGCGGAAGGTTCTTAAGAAACAATAGGCTCACCTACGGAAACGATATTGAGGGTGAAGTTATGCTAAGACGAGTCGATAACGGAGATAGCGTGAACCTCTCCTACAACCCGTCTGTAGTTCCGGGTAATGCTGAGCAGCAAGTTTTGATGCAGAAAATTATGCAGGGTACCGCAACCGAAGAGGAGAGGCTGCGTTTTGGAGAGCTTTGGCAAGAGAGGGTGAAAAAAATCCTTCTTTCAAAAGAGCTATGGCCTCAGATGATCAAGGTTTTCTGATATATGTCAGAAAGTGGTCTGCCTCGCTTTTGGCGGCGTAGACCTCATACCCCTTCTCTTTAAAGGTATCTATCAAAGGGGAGGGTAGAAAGTCGCTCTCTATTAGCAGAATATCTTCGTT
The DNA here is from genome assembly GCA_021647345.1 of Hydrogenimonas sp. Taxonomy (GTDB): domain Bacteria; phylum Campylobacterota; class Campylobacteria; order Campylobacterales; family Hydrogenimonadaceae; genus Hydrogenimonas. The sequence continues at coordinate 1,121 of JAKIUX010000108.1, read as the reverse complement.
ATTTAGTTTTTTAAGAGCTTTTGTCACCTCTGAGAGTGGGTTTTTCTCCTCATCGAGAACTCTGTTGGCGTCGATGATAGTTTTCGGCTCCCGCTCTATCCATAGAGGTGCTTCATTTACGCTTTCTTCCTCTTGCGATTCATACTCTTTCAGAACCGGCTGACCAACCTCCTTTCTTAATTTGTTGACAAGCTCTAAAGGTTCGTAGCCTCCTATTTTAGCCACTTGAGTAAGTGTGGCTATTTTGGCGACAGTACGGCGCAAAATCGGATTTTTCAGCTTTTTATATTTTGGGTTCAGTTTCATCAGAAACTCTTCAAGCTGCGGATAGTCGCTTAGCAGATTGTTCACTTTGGTTTTAGGTGTTATCTCTCTCATCTTCGCTACCCTTTTTTAAACTGCAAGATTCGCTTTTGCAGTAACTCTTTTTTAGAATGAGCCATACATATAGATCTTTAACAACCAGCACCAAGCACCAGATCCAAAGTGCGTCTATTATCCAGTTGTCAGGGTAGTCTAAATAGAGCCGCAATAGAGGCCACCCGATAAGAATAGGCCATTTGGCATAGTAAAAAAGCAGAATTCCGGCGCCGTAAAGGTGGCGAATCTCATGCAATAAGATCTCTTTTTTCACATCTTGCTCTCTATGATATCACTTTTCGACTTGCTATTGTAGCCGCTCAACACTCAACACTCATAACTACCTTGCTCCGCCGCTTAGCGCCTTTTTTACATGCTCTTCAGCCATAGAGATATTCCACTCCGGTTCCCAGACTATCTCAACCTCCACATCGCCGACTCCGGGAATCTCCTTCACCGCATCCTTGACCCACTGCATAAGAAGCTGATGAAGCGGGCACCCCCTTGTCGAGAGCGTCATAACTACTTTTACATTATTCTCATCATCTATTATAGCGTCGTAGATCAAACCCATCTCCACAAGGTTGAAACCGACTTCAGGATCCACAACCTTTCTGATAGCGTCAAATACCTGCTCTTTCGTTATCTTTTCACTCATTCTTGCTCCTTCAAACCCTCTGAAAAGTTTATCATCCATCTTACCGAGTAGAACATAAAAACAGCTCCGGTAGCCATAAAAGCGGCCCCGCCCTTGAAGAGCT
>JAKIUX010000107.1 GCA_021647345.1 Hydrogenimonas sp. | reverse complement strand
ATAGTTGAGCTTGGTGGAACTGTTGGAGATATAGAGGGGTTACCATTTTTAGAGACAATTCGCCAAATTAAGCATGAGTTAGGTGGTAGTAGAGTTATGAATATACATGTAACTCTGCTTCCATATATTAAAGTAGCTGGAGAGCTTAAAACTAAAACTTACGCTCCAATGCAAGATATTGCCAGGGAGGTGATCAGGCAGATAGGATATACAGACGCCCTCTACGGGTTCGACTACAGGTCGGCAGGTGTACTTAACGGAGTAGGCGAGCAGTCCCCGGATATAAATCAAGGGGTGGATCAAGGCAGCGGCGCCATAGGAGCCGGTGACCAGGGGTTGATGTTTGGGTATGCCTGCAAAGAGACGCCTACCCTGATGCCGTTACCTATATATTTGGCACATCAATTGACAGAAGGGTTGGCAAAAGCGCGAAAAGATGGAACTCTTCCCTTTTTGCGCCCTGATGGAAAGGCTCAAGTCACTGTCGAGTATGTAGATGGGAAGCCTAAAAGCGTGAAGACTATAGTGGTGTCGACCCAGCACGATCCAGATGTTTCGCAGGAGAGGCTCAAAAATGCGATAATCGAAGAGCTGATCTATAAAATCATCCCTGAAGAGTTGATAGATGAGAATATAACTTATCATATAAATCCGACAGGACGCTTTGTCATCGGCGGGCCCCAAGGAGATGCAGGTCTTACAGGCAGAAAGATTATAGTGGATACCTACGGTGGAAGTTGCCCGCACGGTGGCGGAGCTTTTAGCGGAAAAGATCCGACCAAGGTTGATAGGAGCGGCGCATATGCAGCAAGATATGTTGCTAAAAACTATGTTGCGGCTGGAGCTTGCGAAAAGATTACCATACAGATAGCTTACGCTATAGGAGTCGTCGAGCCGGTATCGATTATGGTAGATACTCACGGAACCGGCAGAGTGGATGAGAAAGAGATAGAGAAATCGATCCTTGAACTCTTCGATCTTACTCCCAAAGGAATTATCGACTCGCTCGACCTTCTACGCCCGATTTATAAAAAAACAGCTGCGTATGGGCACTTTGGGCGGGAGCTTGCAGAGTTTACATGGGAAAAAACGGATAGAATCGAAGCTATAAAAGAGAGGCTTGGGCTATAGCCTTTAGTGTTTAAATATCTTTTAAAATTGTTGTGTTATAGTACGGATGATTAAATTTGAAAAAAGGAGCTGGAATGGCTGTACTGATTACAGATACATGTATTAACTGCGGTGCTTGTATAGACGAGTGTCCTGTAGAAGCGATCGTCGACGATGAGGATAATCCGACTGGAGAAGAGATCTATTATGTTTATCCTGACAAATGTGTAGAGTGTGTAGGGTACCATGATGAGCCTGCATGTGCTACCGCGTGCCCGACTGAAGGTTGTATAGTTTGGGATGCATGCGTTGAAGGTGTAGCATGCCGAGACGATATCTCAGAAGAGGCGCGAACAGAGCATCAGCCTGTCGTAGAGTAACTTTTAACCTCTTTTCCGGCAGAGAGATCTGCCGGAATCTTCTTGACTAAAACTTTTAAAGAATCTTAAACTAACTTTCTGTATAATTCCACCCATTTTAATTATTGAGGAAAAGATATGGAGCGAACGCTTTCTATAATCAAACCTGACGCAGTTTCAAAAAACGTGATCGGAAAGATACTCGACAGATTCGAGAGCAACGGTCTGCGTATAGCTGCTATGAAAAAGCTTCAGCTGACAAAAGAGGATGCCGGAGAGTTTTATGCAGTCCACAAAGAGCGCCCCTTTTTCGGAGAGCTTGTAGAGTTTATGACAAGCGGCCCCGTAGTGGTTATGGTGCTTGAAGGCGAGAATGCCGTAGCGAAAAATCGCGAGCTTATGGGAGCGACCAATCCAAAAGATGCGGCTCCTGGAACCATAAGGGCCGATTTTGCAGAGAGTATAGATGCAAACGCAGTACACGGAAGCGATAGCCTTGAAAATGCTGAAATAGAGATCGCATTCTTCTTTGCCAAGAGAGAGATACATTAAAGTCTCATATGCAGATACCGTTTCGTAAAATTCATGAAGCGCCAAAACCCTTTCAATTGGAAGAGGGCGGCGTTGAGTGTATAGGAACGTTTTGGCGTAGCGGAAAAGATAAGATCGCTATAGAAGGCAGACTAAAAGGCGAAACACTCTTTACATGCGACAGATGCGCAAAGAGCTATAAAGCATCTATAGATGAATCTTTTTCACTCGAAGCCGTAGATCGTCCGGTTAAGGTGGAAGAGTCGTTAGATATGGTAGAATGCCTCGATGGAATCGTAGATTTCGATTCGATCTGCAGAAGTGAAATAGCTTCAATTCAGAGTGAGTATCATCTTTGTCCAGAGTGTGAAGAGAGAGATGATTTTGAAATAGAATTATAAAAATTTAGATAAAGGAGTTTAGGTAATGGCGGTACCAAAGAGAAGAAACAGCAAGACTAGAGCTGCAAAGAGGAGAACTCACTATAAGTTGACCCTTGCCCGACCGGTTAAAGATAAAGACGGAACATGGAGAATGCCTCACCGTATGAACAAATTTACAGGTGAATATAAAGCGTAGATGGTCAGAGTCGCCATTGATGCAATGGGGGGAGACTTCGGTCACTACCCTATTGTAGAGGGGGCTATATTTGCCCTGAAAAAGAGAGATTTTCTGCCTATATTTGTTGGTGATGAGAGCAAGATAGCTCCTTTGATACCTTCCAAGTTCAAAGATCGCGTTGAGATTGTTCACTGCGACGATGTGATATCGATGCATGAACATGCTACAGATGCGTTGAAGCGCAGAAATTCATCTATCTATGTCGCGGTTGACCTCGTTAGAAACGGTAAAGCTGATGCAGTGGTTTCAGCGGGCCACAGCGGCGCTACCATGAGTCTTGCCACTTTGAGAATCGGACGTATTAAGGGCATATCAAGACCTGCGATTGCTACTTTCATGCCAACCTCTACAACAGGTAAAATGACTGTAGTACTCGATGTGGGAGCAAATGTCGATTGTGATGCTGAAAACCTCTTTCAGTTTGCTGTCATGGGAGATGCTTACGCAAACAAAGTTCTCGGATGCGCCAAGGCTAAAGTCGGCCTACTCTCGAATGGCGAAGAGGCATCTAAAGGCAACGAAGTGACCAAAGCCGCGTACCCCCTTATAAGCCAGTTGGACAGCTTTGTCGGGAATGTCGAAGGTGGCGATATTTTCAACGGATCTGTCGATGTAGTTGTCTGCGACGGTTTTGTAGGCAACGTACTTCTAAAAGCAAGCGAAGGTGTAGCCGACACAATAAGCCACTATCTCAAATCTGAGATCAAACATTCGCCTGTCGCTATAGCTGGTGCTATATTGATGAAAAGAGTTTTTAGAAAGCTAAAGAAGCAGACAGATTATGCCGAGTATGGAGGAGCTCCTCTTCTTGGCGTAAAAGGCTGTACAATCATTAGTCATGGAAAGAGCAATCCGAAAGCTATAAAAAATGCCATGTTTCAGGCCATAAGATTTGTTGAAGCAGACGTCAACAAGGCCATAAGAGAACGTTTAGAATCGATGAACGGGTAAAGGTAGTATCGATGAGAGCCGCTTTGAAATCTATAGGTGCATATGTTCCGAAAAAAGTGTTGACAAACAAAGACTTCGAGTCTATGGTAGATACGTCAGATGAGTGGATTTCGAAGCGGACAGGAATAAAAGAGAGACGAATAGCCGCCGAAGATGAGATGACGAGCGATATGGGTGTTGAAGCCGCCAAGATAGCTATTCATAGAGCAGGGCTCAAGATAAACGATATCGATATGATAGTTTGTGCAACGATATCTCCAGACTATCTTTGCATGCCGTCAACCGCCTGTGTGATTGCATCCAAGCTTGGGCGAACGAATGTGACGGCATTCGATATCTCTGCCGCTTGCACCGGTTTCATTTATGCTCTAGCGGTAGCCAAAGCCTTCATCGAGTCGGGTATGAAAAAAAACGTGCTGATAATAGGAGCGGAAAAGCTTAGTGCCATAGTAGATTATACAGACAGGACCACATGTGTACTCTTCGGTGACGGTGCGGGTGCCGCGGTTGTAAGTGGTACAAGAAAGAGGTCTGAAGCCATAACCGATATTCATGTCTCTGCCGACGGAAACTACGGTGATCTTCTTATGACACCCGGTTGCGGTGTAAAAAATCCCTGTTCAGAAAAGGTGTTGGAAGAGAGACTCTGCACTATGAAAATGAAAGGCAATGAAACATTCAAAATTGCCGTTAGAACATTGACCAGTGATGTTGTAAATATATTGAATGACAATGATATATCAGCCGAAGATATAAAGCACTTCATTCCTCATCAAGCCAACTACAGGATAATCAAAGCAGTCGGTGACGCTTTGAAACTATCTAAAGATCAAGTTGTTCTTACAGTTGAAAAGTATGGCAATACCTCTTCCGCGTCCATCCCTATGGCGATGAACGATATATGGGAGAGCGGAAGGCTTCAGTATGGCGATACAATGCTCCTTGACGCATTCGGCGGAGGATTGACATGGGGAAGCGCCCTTCTTCCTTTTGCCGGAAAATCTAACAATTAAGTTTGACGAAAATCACAGACCTGCATCTATTTGCCAATACACAAATATATAAATTTAGTATCGTTTTTAGATAACTCATTGAGAACTGTAAGCTCTGAAAAAACTCTTCTGTTAACAACATCTGCAGCGTAATGGCTGGAATTTAATCGAAACTCCGGGATACCACAGCCAAGCCGTTTGAGAAGAAGAGTTTTTGCAGAGGGCTCAATTTATCATTTTATATCAAACCCCATTCGTTACGCTAAAAATCTTATCTTGCCTGAGCGAGATTTCCTCTTTTTTCAGAATACTCAAAAAGAGGCGAAGAAATCTGCACTTTTTAAAACATAATAAATTACTCTAAAATATCTATAAAATTTTGACCTAAAAACCTCCAAGCCCTTGACAACCCTTGTTCTACCTGCTATAATTCCCGTCCACAAACGACGAGCTCCTGAGTTTGGGAGAGATAAGAGTTTGTGAGACATTATTTAATTAA
>JAKIUX010000106.1 GCA_021647345.1 Hydrogenimonas sp. | reverse complement strand
CTCCGCAGTATATCCTTATATGCTCTATGCGACGGTTTACAGACTTCTTTCAAAAAAGTCTCTTACCGATTACGAGATGCGAAATGAGTTTAAAAAGGTACATTCCGCGCTGGGAGCGGGAATTTTGAAAATAATGTCTAAAATGGGAATATCGACAGTAGCCTCATACCGAAACTCCGCTCTTTTTGATGTGCTTGGACTCTCTAAAGATGTAGTGGAAGATTGCTTCAGAAACTCTCACGTGCTTGTGCCTGGCCTCGGATACTCCGATATCGAAGAGAGGATAGAGAGGTACCAAAAAGAGGCTTACGAGCATGAGCATCTAAGAAAGCTCTTTCCTCTTAACGTGGGCGGCTTCTACAAGTATGTGGACAGAGGCGAGTATCACGACTTCGCACCCAACACAATGAAGGCGATAAGAGAGGCATCAATAACGGGCAAAAAAGAGGATTTTGCGGTACTGAAAGGTATGATAGAGGGGCGCGGCCTAAAGATGATAAGAGACTTTTTCGAGTTAAAAAGCGACAGAAAGCCGATACCGGTAGAGAAGGTGGAGCCTGTAGAGTCGATCTTCAAACGTTTTGCCAGTGCCGCTATGAGTCTTGGTTCGATCTCTCCTGAGGCGCATGAGAGTATTGCCGAAGCTATGAACAGGATCGGCGCTCAGTCCAACAGCGGTGAGGGCGGTGAAGATGCTGCAAGGTTTGCAACGATAAAAAACTCGAAAATCAAACAGATCGCATCTGGACGATTCGGTGTTACGCCAGCATATCTTAGAAGTGCCGAAGAGATACAGATAAAGATAGCCCAAGGGGCCAAGCCTGGCGAGGGCGGACAGCTTCCAGGCCATAAAGTTACCGCACTTATCGCCCGTCTTCGCCACACGATGCCGGGTGTAACGCTAATCTCTCCGCCGCCGCATCACGATATATACTCCATTGAAGATTTGGCACAGCTCATCTTCGACCTCAAGCAGGTAAACCCTGAAGCGACGATCACTGTAAAGCTTGTCTCTACCGCAGGCGTCGGGACCATCGCCGCAGGAGTCGCGAAAGCTTATGCCGACAAGATAATTATCTCTGGAGGAGACGGCGGAACCGGAGCTGCTGCACTAAGCTCTATTAAGTTTGCCGGAAATCCGTGGGAGACAGGACTCTCTGAGGCTCACAATGCTCTTAAAGCCAACCATCTTCGACAAAATGTCCACCTACAGACTGACGGCGGCCTTAAAACCGGCATAGATATTGTCAAAGCGGCTCTACTTGGAGCGGAAAGCTATGCCTTTGGAACCGGCGCACTTGCTATGGTAGGGTGCAAAATGCTAAGAATCTGCCATCTGAACCGATGCAGCGTCGGTATTGCTACGCAGGAGACGATGCTAAGAGAGCACTATGAAGGAACCGTTGAGCGCCTTGTCAACTACTTCACTCTGTTAGCCGAGGATGTTAGAGAGATTATGGCATCTTTGGGCTATGAGAGCCTGGAGGATCTAATAGGTCGCAGCGATCTGCTCAAAGTTGTAGATGATGAGTTTGCCAAGAAGTTTGACTTCAGCTCTGTTCTCATGCGCTTAGATGGGCCTGACACCTGCCAGGTAGAGTCTAACGAGCCATTTGATAAAAATGAGTTTGAAAAAGATGTTCTAAAAGAGGTCTATCCGTCTATACAAAATCCGTCAAACAAAGTGGTCGTAAAACGTAATATCTGTAACCTCAATAGAAGTTTCGGAGCAAGAATTAGCGGTGAGATAGCCAAATATTACGGAGATACCGGACTGCCGGAAGATACTATAGATATAAGACTAAAAGGTATTACCGGTCAATCTCTCGGTGCTTTCCTCATAAACGGTGTAACTCTTCGGATAGAGGGTGTAGCCAACGATTATGTCGGAAAGGGGATGAACGGAGGAAAGATAATAGTCTCTCCAAACAGACAGGGAGAGCAGTTCTCGGCTGCCGGCAATACCTGCCTTTACGGAGCGACAGGCGGAAAGCTCTTTGTGGCCGGAAGTGTAGGAGAGAGGTTTGGCGTGAGAAACTCCGGAGCTCTTGCGGTTGTAGAGGGTACCGGAGACCATGCTTGTGAATATATGACGGGCGGAGTAGTGGTGATTCTTGGAAGCACCGGAGTCAATTTTGGTGCCGGAATGACCGGAGGGTTGGCATTTGTTTACGACACTGAGCACACATTTGTAGAAAATATAAACCAAGAGCTTGTAGAGGCTCACAGAATAGATACTGACGATACTGATGAAGCGCGCCACTATCTGAAAAAGCTGCTGAAAGAGTACTATAACGAGACCGGAAGCGAAAAGGCGAAAAGGATATTGGAGAGTTTTAGAATGGAGATTAGAAACTTCTGGATGGTTAGGCCCAAAGAGCTTAGAAAAGTACCGTTGAATCTGGACGAGGGGGAGTAAGAGAATGCAGAATTTTGTTTTTGTCGAGAGGATCGACCCTAAAAAGCGCAATGTTGTAGAGCGTATCAAAGATTTTAGAGAGATTTATGAAGTATACAATACTAACGAAGCCTCCAGCCAGTCGGAGCGCTGTATTCAGTGCGGCGACCCGTACTGTCTTAATAAGTGTCCGCTTCACAACTTTATTCCCCACTGGCTCAAAGCTGTAGCGGACAAAGATCTGGAGCTCGCCTTCAACCTCTCCAACGAGCCATCCCCTTTTCCGGAGATAATGGGACGAATCTGCCCCCACGACAGACTCTGCGAAGGAGACTGTACGCTAAATGACGGTTATGGAGCCATAACGATAGGGCCTATAGAGACTTTCATCAGTGAAACAGGCTTCAAAGCTGGATTGACTCCGAAGTTTGCTGAGGAGAAGGTAGGGAAGAAAGTGGCCATCATAGGCTCTGGTCCCGCAGGTCTCTCGGCGGCCACGTTTCTTCTAAGAGCCGGTATAGATGTAGAGATATTCGAAAAGGCAGATCGCCCCGGAGGGCTCCTAACATACGGAATACCTGGTTTCAAGCTCGATAAGAGCGTACTTTTCAGACGTGTCAAATGGATGGAAGAGGCAGGTCTGAAGATTCATTACAATATAAAGATAGGCAAAGATATGCCTTTTGATAGATTGACAGAGAATTTCGATGCGGTATTTATCGGGGTAGGGGCAACAAAACAGCGCAGAGCGGGAATACCTAACGAAAATGCCAAAGGTTGTATGCTCGCGATGGATCTGCTGGTCAATATCCAAAAGAAGCTCTTCGGCGACCCATACGACAAAAGTGTTGATGTGAAAGATAAGAGGGTTGTCGTCATAGGCGGTGGAGATACCGCTATGGATTGTGTCAGAACATCTCTTCGAGAAGGTGCCAGAAGCGTACAGTGTCTCTACCGCAGGGATGCAAAAAATATGCCGGGATCTCGAAAAGAGTATAAAAACGCAAAGGAGGAGGGTGTCGAGTTCGTATTTAACGCTTCTCCGAAGCAGGTTATCGTCAACGACGAGGGCGAAGTCATTGGGGTTGAGATGCTTAAAACAGCTCTCGGAGAGCCGGACGAGAGCGGAAGACAGAGGCTCAAAGAGATCGAAGGGAGCGAATTCCGCGTAGATGCCGATGTGGTAATCTTCGCTCTTGGGTTTTCCCCTGTTCCTTACGAGTTTCTCTCGGCCAACGGAATAGAGACCAACGAGTGGGGAGGTATCGAGATAGACGAGAATTTCGAAACCTCTACAAAAGGGGTATATGCCGGAGGTGATTGCCGGCGGGGCGCCGATCTGGTCGTTACAGCGGTATATGACGGCAGAGAGGCTGCCAAAGCTATCATAAGAAAGCTTTTGGGGTAGATATTTGACTCCTTTTCTGCAAGCCTGCACAAAAGCTGCAGTCAAAATTAAAAAGATATTGATCGGAGGCTGGAGAGATGAGTACGGCAGCCGATTTGAGATTGGAGCCGGAGGCGACCGCACAGCCGGAATAGATAGAGTGGCCGAAGAGATCTATATAGAAGTGCTCGGAAGCTTCGGAAAGATAGATTCAGAAGAGTCCGGCCTGATCGGTTCGGGCAGCCACAGAGTTATTTTGGATCCGATAGATGGAAGCGATAATGCGCTTTCGGGACTTCCATACTTTGGTTCATCTATAGCTTTAGAAAAGGGTGGAAGAGTCGAAGAGGCGGTTGTAATCAATCTTGCCAACGGTGATATATTCTATAAAGGGGATGGGCCTTTGAGAGTTGGAAGGATAGCAGAAGAGAGATTCGTGCCGGTAGTTCCGAGAAGAGGGTCGAGATTGGGGATATTGGAGAGGGCGTACGCCTACCCCGATATAGCTCAAAAGCTCTACAGCAAAGGCGTCAAGTTCCGCTCTCCAGGTGCCGTGGCCCTCTCTCTTGCCTATGCCCACTATGTGGACTTCGTAATCTTTGCAGGCCCAAGGCGCAGCTACGACTTCGCCGCTGCGCTTTGGATGTGTGAAGAGCTTGAAATTTACGAAGAGGATAGGCTTCTTATAGTTTCGAAAAGCCGAGAGATGTTAGAGTCACTGAAGCGGCTCGTAGTGGAAGATAAAGGATAAACAATGAATTTCGGAAATATTTTCAAAAGTATACGCAAAGAGCACCCAAAGCCTGCGGAAGCGCCTGCACACTGGATAAAATGCCCGAAGTGCAACGCACTAATGTACTATAAAGAGATCGAGGCGAACCACCATGTGTGTCCCAAGTGCGGATACCATATGCGTCTATCTGCAGAGCAGCGTATAAAGCTTTTGGCTGATGAGGGCAGTTTCATTGAGCATGACAGCGGTCTGGAGCCTGTAGATCCGTTGAAGTTTGTAGACAAGAAGAGCTACAAAAAGAGGCTCGAAGAGGCGAAAAAGAAGACGGGGCGCACCTCTTCGGTAGTAAGCGGCTCTTGTACGATAGATTTGGAACCTGTAGAGCTTGTAGTTTTCGATTTCGCGTTTATGGGGGGCAGTCTCGGCTCAGTTGAGGGTGAAAAGATTGTTCGGGCGGTTGAGAGGGCTATCAAGAAGAGGTGCGGAGTGGTTATAGTAAGTGCCAGCGGAGGGGCCAGAATGCAAGAGAGTACCTACTCTTTGATGCAGA
>JAKIUX010000105.1 GCA_021647345.1 Hydrogenimonas sp. | reverse complement strand
CCCTGCTAATAGCCAAAAAGTGATGCAGACATTAACTGTTACGGAACTCAATGAGCAGATAAAAACTCTTCTTGAATCTACATTTATACAGATTAGAGTAGAAGGTGAGCTCTCTCGGGTAACCTACCATAGCAGCGGACACATCTACTTTACGATAAAAGATGAAAGAAGCAGTCTCTCTTGCGTAATGTTCCGTTCCAGCGCGGCAAGATTGAAGTTCAGGCTCGAAGAAGGAGCTCATGTAGTGCTTGGCGGCGCTATTACGGTCTATGTTCCAAGAGGCAACTACCAGATGCTGGTGCAGACTGCAGAACCATACGGCGCAGGCGCACTTGCTGTCGCTTTCGAGCAGCTTAAACGGAAGCTTGAAAACGAAGGGCTCTTTTTGGTGGAGAGAAAAAAGGCTATCCCTAAAAATATAAAGAAGATAGCGGTAGTCACCTCCAAAACCGGTGCGGCTATACAGGATATCATCAGAGTGGCTCAGAAGAGGTGGCCGCTGGTGAAGATAGTCGTCGTAGATACTCTAGTGCAGGGAGAGAGTGCGGCAAAGGAGATAGCTAGACATATCGCCTATGCCGACAGGCTCGGTGCCGATGTGATAGTGGTAGGACGCGGAGGAGGGAGTCTTGAAGATCTTTGGGCTTTTAACGAAGAGGCGGTGGCAAGAGCCATAGCCTCTTGCAATACCCCTGTAGTCTCAGCTGTGGGGCATGAGGTAGATACGCTCATTTCCGATTTTGTCGCCGATATGCGGGCTCCTACTCCCAGTGCCGCGATGGAGCAGATCTTACCCGATAAAACCGAAAGACTCTATATGATAGATGAGATGATAGAGAGGTTGACAAGGCGGATTCTGCAGATTATCTCTCTTGCTTCGGATAAGCTGCGTCATATGCAAAATGGGCTCGAGCAGCACTCTATTGGGCGTAAAATTGATCTTCAAATAGAGTCTGTTTCTATGATGATACTTCAGATGAATCGTCAAATGAGAATGGCACTATCGAAAAAGGAGGATACTCTATCGCCCCTTGGCTCAGAGCTTGACTCCGCTTTAAAAAGGGTTTTGGCTCTTAAAGACCAAAATCTTTTATCGCTAAAAAGAGAGCTTGAAGCGTTGGATCCCAGACATAAACTTAGACCCGGTTTTGTGCAGCTTGTGAAGGGTAAAAGAGCCGCTTCGCTCGCAGAGATAAAAGAGGGAGATAGGGTCTCTTTGCAAGATGGTCGCTTCAGCGCAGAGGCTCTAATTAAGAAGATTGAGAGTATCGAGAGAGATTTAGAGAGTTAAACTATCTCTGCGCTCTTGCTAGCACTTTCGAGATACTTTTTTAAACCTTGCTCTTTTTGAGCTTCCGTCTGCTCTTTTCTCAACTCCTGCAGAGCTTTCATCTCTTCGCTTCTTGCATTGGCGGCCACTGCGTAGTCTTGCGGGCTCGGGTCTGCCGGCGCCATAGCCGCCGCAGCGACTTGACGCATTCTCTTTACAGTCTCCTGCGCAGAACCGCCGCCCCCGGCTGAAATAGGCACCTCGCCGCCTATCGCATACATCTTCCCGTCGGGACCGCGCTGGTAGCTAAAGCTCGCTCCTCCGGAGGCTATGCCTCCTGCAGCTGCAAGATGAGCCGCCTCGTGAGCTCTGACTTGCGTATCTCTTACTTGAAGCTCTGCTACAATTTGTCGCTCTTGCGCCTTTTTGACACTCTCCTCTTTTTTACTCCTATCTTCGCTGTCGCTTTTTTGGCTCTTAGTGCTATCTTTTTGAATGGTTTCACTCTTTTGCTCAGTTTTGTCTGGGGTTATACTTTGACTTAACGAGATTGAAGCATCTATGCGCATATGAACTCCTTTCTAAAGGGTACCCGATAGAAAATCGATAGAACTCTTCATAATCAGATCGGCCATTTTTAAAGAGTATTTAGCGGCAAGCGATTTTGTGTTACAATAAATAACAGAATTGCTAGCTAGAGGTTATTTTATGATCAAAGATAATAGAGCTTATAAATTAGCCGCGGTTTTGGCGCTCTTTATGACTCTTATAGCCTTCTCTTTGAAATATCAGAGCATAAGCGAGAACGAATATATGAAAAGCGCGCTCCTAAAAACGTTGGCAACTTATAGTATTGTCAGAGGAGTAAATGCAGCTGTTTCACTCTTTAAAGGGAGCGAACTGAACATTGAGCCTGCAGGGGTTGGCGCGACTCTGGCTGTGGGCGAGTTGCTAGATCCGCTTGATGATTTGACCGAGAGAATATCGGCTCTGCTTCTGTTTGCCACTCTTGCTCTAGGTTTTCAAGTAACAATTATGCAAACTGTGGGCTCTACCATTTTTTGTGCAGCCGCAGCTTTGGCACTCATCTCTTTGGCGGGTCTTGTTTGCAAAAAAAGTTGCAAAAAAATAGCAAATACCCTTTTGAAATGGGCTTTGATTCTATCTCTTTTTGCTATATTTTTACCTATTAGTCTATACATAAACAATCTCTTCTACCAAAAAAGCATTTTGCCGAAAGTCGAAAAGAGAGTGCAGAAGCTTGAGTCAATGATAGACTTTTCGTCGACAAAGGGTGCTCAAATTGGCTATCAGTGGGAGGATGAAGAGAGCCAAAAAACGCCGAAATCTCAGAAGGAGCCAAAAGAGGCAAAGCAAGAGTTTTCCGGAATAAAGTTTTTAGAGAGTATTAATTGGCTTAAAGAGCTAGCAGATGAAGTAAAATCTTATATTGAAAAAGCGAAGTCAAGCTTTGACAGCAAGTTAAGTTATGCTAATGAGTTTAAGAAAGATTTTGAAAACCTTAAAAAAAATCTCAACGATATTATCGATCTGCTTGTATCTATAGGAACTCTATATCTGACAAGCTTTCTTTTTCAGATTCTCATCTTGCCGCTTATTGCCCTTTTTGCCATTTATAAACTTTATAGAATGGAGCTAAATTTCTATTGACTTTTTCTATTTGCCTCGGCAACATTAATGTAACCAAATTTATGGTATAGTATTTCATCCATTTTACAAAAAGTTATACTTGGCGTAGAAGGGATAGAGTTTTTTTTGGAGAAGTAGAATGAATATCTACGTTGGAAATCTGTCTTACAGAATGGGCGATGGTGAACTGAGAGAAGTTTTTGAAGCGTATGGCGAAGTTAGCAGCGCACGTGTAATAAGCGACCGTGAAACGGGAAGATCAAAAGGTTTCGGTTTTGTAGAGATGCCTGACGACAATGCGGCGAACGAGGCTATAGAGGCACTAAACGGAAAAGAGGTTGAGGGTAGAAATATCCGTGTAAATGAAGCTCGACCAAGAGAGCCGAGGCAGCCTCGAGGCGATTTCAACCGAAACTTCTAAGGTCTCGTTTTATCGAGACTGAAACTTCGGAAAACGATCATCCGTTTTCCGAAGACTTCTAAAAATCTACCTTATGACCCACTCTTTGAACTGATTTACCAATACTCTTGCCGACTGCTCGGCTAAACTCTCCATATATTGCTCGAATTTGCTCTTTTCTTTCCATCTCGCTTCGCTCACTCCGCTCAATTTTTTAGTGATCTCCTGCGCATCTTTTATGGAGCCTATCTCATCTACAAGCCCTGCATCTTTCGCTCTTTTTGCTATGAATATCTGTGCGTCTGCGAATTTTTCGGGATGTTTCGCATCCAGTCCCCTGGCTTTCGCGACATCTTTTACGAACATATTGTATATGTCAAGAACATGCCTCTTTATCTCTCTTCTCTCTTCGGGCGTCCACTCTCTAAAAGGAGTTCCCGCCTCTTTGTACTTTCCGGCTTTTACAACTTGAGGTTTTACCCCTATTTTATCTATCAGACCCTTTATATTCATTCCCTCCATGATCACGCCTATAGACCCAATTGTGGCGGCCGGGTTGGCTATGATTTTATCGGCCCATATGGAGGCGTAGTAGCTTCCGCTTGCCATCGTTCCGGCTGCGTATGCCACTACCGGTTTTCTCTCTTTTAGGCGTTTGATGGCCATGGCGATCTCTACCGAGGGCGCTACGGCTCCTCCCGGAGAGTTTACGATGAAAAGTACCCCTTTTATGCTCTTTTCATCCGCCAGAGCGTCTATCTCTTTAACTATCTTCGCTGAATCCATAATAGGCCCTAAAAGCTCCACTTTCGCAAGATTTGGAGGTTTTACCGATTCGCTTCCGGCCGGTGCGAGTATAAGTAAGACTATAAGAATGAACAGAAGTGATTTGAAGTACTTTTGAATAAAGTCGAGTGTCCCGGTAATGGGAGAAAAGAGTTTTTTAAAAAAATCGGACATATTTACCTCTTTTAATCGGCAGTATAGACAAAGGTATCTACGCCACCGTTTTTGAATATAACCCTCCAAAAACAATTAAATCGAGCAGAGGCTTTGAGATTCAGTTTAATTAATTTGCGCCACCCTATGCAAAATAGAGGCTTGCTTTTTTATACAGATCTTGATTATATCAAAAATAGAGGCTGTTTTTGATCATTTTCTTCTTAAATAAGGTTTTTGCAAAAGTGCGAATCGCTTCTTTACATATTTTAGCTGCTAAACGAAAAGTTTCAATAGGTAGTTTATGGTAGCAGCATCGAATGCTTTCTTTGTAAGGTTTTAAAACTATATCCAGTTTTCAATAATTTTGTTCGCAACTTTTTTTATATGAAGTTAATGTACCAGATGAGATCTTTCTTGGTCGTTCTAAAAAAATTTTCTGATTATTTCACAGGCCTTCCTTATGGTATTTTTGGCCTATTATTCTTTGATTTACAGAGTGCAAAGCACACTCTTTTGCCCATTTCAAGCATTGAAGACAAATGACGGCAACCTTGGACGTTATGCTTCTATCTCTTTGTTTTGCTCTGTTTGCTCTATTTATGCAAAAAGATGGCAAAAAGATCGAATGTTCCCTAAGGCTCGCCATCATACAACAATAATTGACCATATAATTTAACCGCCATTTAAGTGCGCTCTCTCTATAATCTTTCAAACAACAGCTATAGTTTGGAATACACAATGTAAAACGCCGCACACACTCTTCAGGAAAGGCCCCATGCTAAAGCCCTCTTGATGCAAAGAAGAGCGCTGCGGCTTTGAGCGAACCCTCTC